>VAZV01000020.1 GCA_005884765.1 Alphaproteobacteria bacterium | reverse complement strand
CGAACAACGATTTGGCGCCCTTCACGAGTGCGAATATTTGCGGAACCAAACTGAATAAAAAATGATGTTTCTTGCAGCTCGATAGGAAGGAAGACTGGTTAGAAACTGTCGGGTATGACCGCGACCGATAAGCAAGAAAGGTTTACCCGCAGTCAAGAAGCCAGCAACTCGCTAAGCGTTTTCTGAGGCCGCCATTCCTTGTCGTACTGGCAATACGCTGTCGTGTCCGCGTTCATCAAACCGACCAGAACCTCCGCCACGATTCGGCCACCGACCGGTCCAAGACGATTTCCATCTGCACAGACATCGGCCTCGCGAAGAATGTAGTACCAAAGAGGAGTCTCACCGCGCCAACCTGTGGACACGCTGCCGACCTGCTCCGCTGTGAGTGGAGCGACCCCTATGTGACACGCTACGGACTCGCCAGAGGGCAGCCCGACACCGTGTCCCCGTTGCAGATCGCGCACGGCGAGAGAATGATAGGCTTCGATCTCGCACTCGCCGGTGACGGCCACCGGCAACTCAATTAACGCTCGCACAAGCTTCCCATCGATTTTCTTTGACCGCTGTGCTTTTGGTTCGCGCCCGTGCCGGACAGCAACCATTCCCGTTGGAGTGCCTCGATTTATTTCGGTACTCCATTCCGGCACCCTCTCGTGCAGATTCGTATCCGGCATTCTGTCGCACTCCTCGCGGACCACCGACACACCTCACCTCCCGGGGCCAGCTTCGCGACCCCGGTTTTGTGCGGCGCCTAGTTTGCCCCTAACCCAACAAGCGGTCAGTAGTCCCAGAACGCCGGTACGCAACGGAAGGCATCGCCAGCGACCGCCACGTGGCAGACGGACGGGAATGACAGATGTGTTGCCACCAGCGCCTCGCGGTTCGCTGCCAGCTCCCGCAAAAGATCGACCCGCACGCGGGCCGCCTCCACGGGGTCGTGTTCGAAGCCGTTGTACCAGTCGGGGTGTTCGAAACCAACTTCGAACACGGCGTCGCCGGCGAACGTCAGCCGCTCGCCCCCAGATGCCAGTCGGACCACGCTGTGCCCGGGCGTGTGCCCGCCGGTGCGCTGGACGAGCACCCCCGGTGCCACCTCATATTCCGATTCGAACGGGCGCAACTGACTGCCGTACTCGTCCAAGAACCGCTTGGCTGTCCGCCGAAGCGCGTCCGGAAACCCCGGCGGCATGGAGACACGGGAGAAATCAGGCGACACCCAGAACTCGGCCTCGGCGGCCGCAAGGTGGACGCGCAGGTCCGGACGCAGCCGGTCCTTCACCCCGTCGGCGAGCAGCCCGCCAACGTGGTCCATGTGCATATGGGTCAGCACCACGTCGGTCACGGACGCAAGATCGATGCCGGCGGCCTCGAGTCGCTTGGTCAGCTGCCCGGCCCTCGGCAAGTGCAAGTCCGGGTCAGACCCTAGTCCCGCGTCGATAAGGATCGTCTTTCCGCCGCTGCGCACCACGACCGCGTTCAGCGCCCAATCGAAAGCGTCCGGCGGCAGGAACATGTCTTTCAACCAGCCCGCCCGGACGGACGGGGCGGCGTTATGTGCCAACATCTTGGTAGGCAGCGGGAGCACACCATCGCTGACCACCAGCACGTCGATCTCGCCGACCTTCAACGCGTAGCGTGACGGAACCAACTCTTCCGGTGCCGGTCGACCGAGCTGTGAGGCGTTGTGCAGGTTCATGTTCGTCTCCTGTTGCGTATTGCGGATCACTTGATTCATCTTTGAAACTCCTGGGTTTGATATCTGAGGGGGGCCGTGCTTGCCGCGCGGGAAGCGCGGTCTATGCTGGTGAGGTGTTCACAGATCGGTGACGCGCTCCGGATCGGCCGACGCGAGCGCGGCGGCGCGTTCGGCGAGCGGCGGATAGATCCACACCGTGTTGATCTCCTGCTTGGTCTTCTTCGCCGTGTCGCCGACCATCTCCACCTTGCGGTCCCAGCCGCGCGTGAAAAGAGCGCCAGCTTCGCCGAGATCGAGGCAAGTGACATAGGCCTTCTGGTGATACGGCCTGGTCGGCACGCCGAGCAGCTCGGCTGCGGCATTGTTGCCGGCGAAGGCGCCCATCCGGGTCGCATGCTGGCACGACATCAGCGCGTAATTGCCGGCATCGTCGCAGGCCGCACGCGCAGCGTCGCCGGTGGCAAAGACACCCGGCACACCCGGCACGCGCAAATCGCGATCGACCATAACCCGGCCGAAATTGTCGCGTTCGGCGGGAATTTGCGCGGTCAGCGGCGCGGCGCAGAATGCCCGCGGCCCAGATCACTGTCTCCGCTTCGATGCGCTCGCCATCGGACAAGGTGACGCCGGATTTGTCGAGCGAGGTGACACCGACACCGAGTCGGGTCTCCACGCCGACCTGCTTCAGCGCATCCTCGATGATGGGACGCGGATCTTCGCCCATGTCGGGGGCGATCGCCTTATTGCGCTCAACGATGATGATGCGCGGTTTGGCGCCGCTGCCAAGACTCTCGCGGAGGCGTGCCGGCATCTCGGTTGCCGCCTCGATGCCGGTGAAGCCGCCGCCGGCAACCACGACCGTGTCACGTCCGTTTGCAGCCGGACGGTCGGCCAAGCCATGCAGATGCTTGTCAAGGGCGATCGCATCGTCGAGCGTGTCGACGCTGAAACCATGCTCCGCAAGACCGGGAATGTTCGGACGGAACAGCCGGCTGCCCGTTGCCACGACCAGGCGATCGTAGGAGAGCTTCTTTCGTTTTGCCCCGGAGGTCGCAATGCCCACTTCGCGCGCCTTGGTATCGACCGTCTCGGCGCTGCCCTGCACGTAGAGTACGTCGATCGCCTTGAGGACATCCAGCAGCGGCGCAGTCAGCGTCTCGGGCTTCGGCTCGTAGAGCCGTGGGCGAACCACCAGCGTCGGCTGTGGTGCGACCAGCGCGATCTCGAGCTCCTCGGGCGAAGCGCCCTTGATGTCGCGCAGGCGGGCGGCGGACAATGCGGCATACATGCCGGCAAAGCCGGCGCCAATAATGACCAGTCGCATGTGATTTCTCCTTTGGTTTGAATGGATCGATGCGCAGGATCAGGCCGCGATGAACGCCGACAGTTCGGCGTTCACGATGCTGGCATGGGTCGTGCACATGCCGTGCGGCAATCCCTCGTAAATTTTGAGCGTGCTGTTCTTGAGCAGCTTCGCCGACAGGGGCGCGGAGTCGGAGACGGGCACGATCTGATCATCGTCGCCATGCAGGACGAGGGTCGGCACCGCGATGCTCTTCAGGTCCTCGGTGAAATCGGTCTCCGAGAAAGCCTTGATGCCATCGTAATGCGCCTTGGCGCCGCCCATCATGCCCTGGCGCCACCAATTCCAGATCACCGCTTGCGATGCTACGGCGCCCGGGCGGTTGTAGCCGTAGAAGGGACCGCTCGCGAAATCGAAGTAGAACTGCGCCCTGTTGGCGGCCAGCTGCCGACGCAGATCGTCGAGGACGTTGATCGGCAAGCCGCCAGGATTGCCTTCCGTGTTCAGCATGAGTGGCGGCACTGCGCTGATCAGCACGAGCTTGGCCACGCGGTCGCGGCCGTGTCGCGCGACGTAGCGCACGGCTTCGCCGCCGCCGGTGGAATGTCCGACGTGGATGGCATTGCGCAGGTCAAGGTGGTTGACAACCGCCGCGGCATCGGCCGCGTAATGATCCATGTCGTGGCCGTCGCCGACCTGGCTCGAGCGTCCGTGACCACGGCGATCGTGGGCGATCACGCGATATCCTTTGCCGACGAAGTACAGCATCTGGGTATCCCAGTCGTCGGCGCAAAGCGGCCAGCCGTGATGAAAGACGATCGGCTGCCCTGACTTCGGTCCCCAGTCCTTGTAGAAGATCTGTACGCCATCTTTCGTTGTCACTGACGTCATGGGATCGGTCCATTGAGTGGAGGATTTAGAGCGGTTTGATTCTTCGCTGGTTGCCGTCGACGAGCGGACGGTAAGTGAAATCGCGGACATGACCGATGTTGCGAGAATCTTCCGGCGCGAGGTGTTCGCAAGCTGATTGAGCGGGACGTTCGAGACCATTCTTCTTCTCCGTGTGG
>VAZV01000144.1 GCA_005884765.1 Alphaproteobacteria bacterium | reverse complement strand
TCGTTTTCGCGCACGGTCTCGTGGCCGTAGACCGGACCGGTCAGTTCCGACAGCGTGTGGCGCATCGGGATCAGCGGCTTCGAAGGTGACCGCTTGATCGTGCTGCGATAGGCCGGCGACAGCCGCGCAGGATGCGCTGCGTTGCTGGCGGTGGGATAGATCAATGTCATCCAAAACCTCCCGTCTATCTCCTCATGGTGAGGAGCGCGTCTTCGCGTCTCGAACCACGAGGCCCCAATGCGGCCCATCCTTCGAGACGCACGCGCGCGTGCTCCTCAGGATGAGGTCCGGCGAATTAATTCAACCTCTCGATCGCCATGGCGACGCCCTGGCCGACGCCGACGCACATGGTAGCGAGCGCGCGCTTGCCACCGCGCTTCTCCATGCCGTGCACCGCCGTCAGCGCCAGCCGCGCGCCGCTCATGCCAAGCGGATGGCCGAGCGCAATCGCGCCGCCATGCGGATTGACGAAATCGGCATCCTCCTTGACGCCCAACTGGCGCAGGCAAGCGATACCCTGCGAAGCGAAGGCCTCATTGAGCTCGATCAAATCGAAATCGCTGATCTTGAAACCGAGCCGCTCCATCAATTTGCGTGTCGCCGGCACCGGGCCGATGCCCATGATGCGCGGCGGCACCGCGGCCGAGGCGAGCCCAAGGATGCGCGCTCGCGGCGTCAAGCCGTGCTTCTTCACCGCACCCTCGGACGCCAGGATCATCGCAGCAGCGCCGTCATTGACGCCGGAGGCGTTGCCGGCCGTCACCGTGCCGGGATTGCGCACGATCGGCTTGAGTTTTGCCAAGCCCTCGATCGTGGTTTCCGGGCGCGGATGCTCGTCCTTGTCGACGGTGACGGGCCCCGCCTTGCCACCGGGCGCCGAGACCGGCGTGATTTCTTCAGCAAAATAGCCNNNNCGTCCTGGTCGGCGCGCGAGACCTGGAACTCCTCGGCGACGTTCTCGCCGGTCTCCGGCATCGCGTCGACGCCATATTGCGCTTTCAGCACGGGGTTGATGAAGCGCCAGCCGATGGTGGTATCGAAGATCTCAGCCGAGCGCGAAAACGCCTCGGCTGCCTTGCCCATCACGAACGGCGCCCGCGTCATCGATTCGACGCCGCCGGCAATCGCGAAATCGATCTCGCCGGCGCGGATCGCGCGGCCCGCCGCGCCGACCGCATCGAGGCCGGAGGCGCAGAGCCGGTTGAGCGTCTGGCCGGGAACCGTCTCCGGCAGGCCGGCCAAAAGCAGCGCCATCCGCGCCACATTACGGTTGTCCTCGCCGGCCTGGTTGGCGCAGCCGAAAAAGACCTCGTCCACCTCCGACCAGTCGAGATCGGGATGCCTCGCCACCAGCGCCTTGATCGGGGTTGCGGCGAGATCATCAGTGCGCACCTTGGCGAGCGAACCGCCGAAGCGGCCGATCGGCGTTCTCACGGCATCGCAGACAAATACATCACCCATTGATTTCCTCCCGAACGCCGCGTTTTTCCCACGTTGAATAACCGAATTTATAACGGGTTTTAGGAGCGGCCTCGCGGCAGGTCAATTGATGGCTTGCGTTTCGGCTGGCGCATTCGCGTGAGGGCGGATATGCCCGCTCGGCTGCATGACGGCCCGCCTGGGGCGTGGAAAACGCGGCTTGCCACGGCAAAGGAATAGGACCCGGGGCCAAAGTTTTGTAGTTTGCAAAAGCCGATGAAAATCCAGCCATCCATTCCCGTGCCGCCCGACGCCGCGGAGCCTGCCGAGACAGCGGCGCGCGTCACGCCGATGATGGAACAATACCTCGAGATCAAGGCCGCCAATCCGGGCCTGCTGCTGTTCTACCGGATGGGCGACTTCTACGAATTGTTCTTCGAGGACGCCGAAATCGCCTCAAAGGCGCTTGGCATCATGCTGACCAAGCGCGGCAAGCATCAGGGCATGGATATCCCGATGTGCGGCGTGCCGGTCGAGCGCTCCGACGACTATCTGCATCGCCTGATCGCGCAAGGCCACCGCGTTGCGGTGTGCGAGCAGATGGAAGACCCAGCGGCGGCGCGCGCCCGCGGCAACAAGAGCGTGGTACGGCGCGACGTGGTGCGGCTGGTCACCCCCGGCACGCTCACCGAAGATACGCTGCTGGACGCGAGAGCCAACAATTATCTGCTGGCGATTGCGAGGGCGCGGGCATCAAGCGGCGGCGACCGCATCGGCCTTGCCTGGATCGACATCTCAACCTCGGAATTCATGGTCACCGAATGCGCCGGCGGCGAACTTGCAGCGACGCTGTCGCGCATCAATCCCAATGAGGCCATCGTCACCGACGCGCTCTACGGCGATCCGGAGTTCGGTCCTCTGTTGCGCGAATTGCCGGCGGTGACGCCGCTGACCCGCGATGTCTTCGATAGTGCGACCGCCGAGCGGCGGCTGTGCGATTATTTTGCGGTCGCGACCATGGACGGGCTTTCCGCGATGTCGCGGCTGGAAGCGACCGCTGCGGCCGCCGCCGTCACCTATATCGATCGCACGCAAGTCGGCAAACGCCCGCCGCTGTCGCCGCCGGCACGCGAGGCCGCCGGCACCACGATGGCGATCGATCCCGCGACCCGCGCCAATCTCGAACTGACGCGCACGCTTACCGGCGAGCGGCGCGGCTCGCTGCTCGATGCCATCGATTGCACCGTGACGCCGGCAGGATCGCGGCTCCTCGCCCAACGGCTGGCGGCGCCGCTGACCGAAGCCGCGGGAATCGCGCGGCGGCTCGATGCCGTCAGTGCTTTCGTCGCCGACAGCGCGACGCGCGAGGATATCCGCAGCATCCTGCGCGGCGCGCCCGACATGTCGCGCGCGCTGGCGCGATTATCGGTCGGGCGCGGCGGCCCGCGCGATCTCGCAGGACTACGCGACGGCATCATCGCGGCCGATCAGGCGCTGAGCAGGCTCGACCAGCTTGACCGTCCGCCGCAGGAAATCACCGACGTCATGGCGGCGCTGCGCAAGCCTTCACGCGAATTGGCGCGCGAGTTCGAGCGCGCGCTTTCGGACCCGCTGCCGCTGATCAAGCGCGACGGCGGCTTCGTGCGCGAAGGCTATGAGGCCGCGCTGGATGAGGCCCGCAATTTGCGGGACGCCTCGCGCCTCGTCGTCGCGGCGATGCAGGCGCGCTACGCCGATGACACCGGCATTCGGGGCTTGAAAATCCGGCACAACAATGTGCTCGGCTATTTCGTCGAGGTGACCGCGCAGCACGGCGACAAATTGATGGCGCCGCCCATGAACGCGACCTTCATCCATCGCCAGACGCTGGCAGGACAAATCCGCTTCACCACGGCAGAACTCGGCGAGATCGAAGCCAGGATCGCCAACGCAGGCGATCGCGCGCTCGGCCTGGAGCTGGAGATCTTCGAGCGGCTCGCCGCAAACGCGCTGGCCACCAGCGACGATCTCCGCAACGCGGCGCTTGCCTTTGCGCGGCTCGACGTCGCGACTGCGCTCGCCAAGCTGGCAGTCGACGACCATTACGTGCGGCCCGAGGTCGATGCTTCCCTGGGCTTTGCCATCGAAGGCGGCCGGCATCCCGTGGTCGAACAGGCGCTGAAGCGCAACGGCCAGCCCTTCATCGCCAACGCCTGCGATCTTTCCCCGGTACCCCCACCCTACCCTCCGCCGCTTGCGGGGGAGGGTAGGGCGGGGGCAGGCCAGATCTGGCTGATCACCGGTCCGAACATGGCCGGCAAATCGACTTTCCTGCGCCAGAATGCACTGATCGCGCTGCTGGCGCAGATCGGAAGCTATGTGCCGGCGGCGCGCGCCCGGATCGGCATCGTCGACCGGCTGTTCTCGCGGGTCGGTGCCGCCGATGACCTGGCGCGCGGCCGTTCCACCTTCATGGTCGAGATGGTGGAGACGGCCGTCATCCTCAACCAGGCCAGCGAACGCTCGCTGGTGATCCTGGATGAAATTGGGCGGGGCACCGCGACCTTCGACGGGTTGTCGATCGCCTGGGCGGCGATCGAGCATTTGCACGAGAGCAACCGTTGCCGCACGCTGTTCGCCACTCACTACCACGAGCTGACCGCGCTGTCGGCAAAACTGACGCGGATGTTCAACGCCACTGTGCGCGTCAAGGAATGGCAGGGCGACGTGGTGTTCCTGCACGAGGTGCTGCCCGGCTCGGCCGACCGTTCCTACGGCATCCAGGTGGCCAAGCTTGCCGGCCTGCCGCCGCCGGTGATCGCCCGCGCCAAATCGGTGCTCGCCAAACTCGAGGCGCAGGACCGCGGCCAGACCGCGCGGGCTTTGGCTGACGACCTGCCGCTGTTCGCGGTACCCTCGCGCGCCGGCGCCGAGCCCGCACCAGCGAGCGAAGCGGAAAAATTAGTTGAAGCCGTCAAGGCCCTGCATCCGGACGAGATGTCGCCGCGCGAGGCTCTGGAAGCGCTCTACGCACTGAAGGCGAAACTGCCGAAGAATTCGTAGCCCGGATGAGCGCAGCGATATCCGGGAAAGTCGCCCCCCCGGATATCGCTGCGCTCATCCGGGCTACGGCTGCTTCACCCGTGCAGCCTTCCGCCGACCGTTCCACCACAAGGCGAGATTCCACCCCATGCCGGTCAACAGCGCGAGGCTTAGTCCGGTCGCGGAGCCGAAGTGAAGCACTCCAACACGCAGTACGGCGATCGCAAGGCCAAATCCCATCAGGCCCCAGCCGCTGTTGGCGATCACCGCCGCGGTCGGCGGCCCGCCGATCCGCGGATGCAGGATCAGCATCATGCTGGTGAACACCACCGGAAACAGCGCGAGGATACCGCTGATCACGGGCCCGACCCAACCTGACAGCGTGACGACAGTGGCCACCAAAGTCGCAACCAGCGAGGCGCGCAGCGGGATGTCGTACCAGCGCCGCGTGACGAGCGGCATCTTCACATGGCGGAAACGCTGCAACAGCGGAACGCAGATCGCGAACGCGATCGCGTTGACGAGCAAGCCACCCGCGAGCGACCAGTGCACCGTCCGCGCCATCAGGGCGAGAGCAATCCATACCGCCACTGCGGCAGAGCAACTGACAAGCGCGCTGCGGCGCTGTGCCAGCACGACATAGGTCAGCCCCAAGAAGATCGTCGCGGCGTTGGTCGGCAGGCTTGCCAGCGCGCCTTGCGCGATGAACGCCGCATCATGATCAAGCGCGAGGAACACGTAAGACGGACCCGCCGAAATCGGCAGGGTCGCGACCAGCGCGCCGAGCGCCGGGCCCGAACGCTCGGTGATAACCGACGCCGACACCACGAAGGCAGCGGTGATCGCCATGCGCAAGCCGAGCGTCAGCGGGAAGGTGAGTTCGGGGGACATTCTACTCGTCGTCCCAACTCTTCGTCATCCCGGCGAAGGCCCGGGATCCATAACCACCGGCGTCTGCTGCCGCACGAGCAAGCAGCACCAGCTTGAACCAACATTGACATCGGTGGTTATGGGTCCCGGCTCGCGCTTCGCTTGGCCGGGATGACGGAGGGATTCCTCATACCCGCTTCATGCTCACCGAAACCTTCGGGCCGCTCTTGATGGTCTGGTAGACTACGCAATAGCGTTCGGTGAGCTTTGAGAGCAGATCGAGCCTCTCCTGCGGCGCGTCGGTTTCGACCTCGAAACGCAGGCGAATCTCGGCAAAGCCGACCGGCGCCTCCTTGTCGACGCCAAGCGTGCCGCGGAAATCGAGATCGCCTTCGGCAATGACGTTACCGGTCTTCAGCGGTACCTCGATCGCGGTCGCCACCGACTTCAAGGTCACGCCGGCGCAGGCGACGAGCGCTTCGAGCAGCATGTCGCCCGAGCACAGCTCCAACCCCGAACCGCCGGACGCCGGATGCAGGCCGGCCACCGCCAGCGCGCGGCCGGTCTCGACCTTGCACGCGATGCCTTCGTTCTCGATTGAGCCCTTGGCTTTCAGCGTGATGATGGCGGCCGCGGGATCGGACTTGTAGCGTTCCTTGATCGGGGCCTGGGTGGCGCGGAGTTCGGCGGCGTCCATGTTGTTCTCCCGAATGGTTCTAGAGCATGATGCGGAAAAGTGGGAACCGGTTTTCTGAAAAAGATCATGCTCAAGCAAAAAGATGAGATCATGATCCGATTCAACCTAATTGGATCATGATCTTGGGGCCGGATGTAGTGCGGAATCGCGCCCTTGTCACCACCACATCGCTTCGCCGGTGGTCGATTTCGCGTCGCGGTCGGGCTCGCTGCGGTCGAGCGAGCGGTCGAGGGCGGTCAGCACCCGGCGCTTGAAATTGGCGAACAGCGGCGAATTGCGGTCGCGCGGCCGCGCCAGATTGATCGTGATCTCCGCAAACAGCCGGCCCGGCCGCGGCCGCATTACCAGCACGCGATCGGCAAGCACTACGGCTTCATCGACATCGTGCGTCACCAGGACCAGCGTCGGCCGCGTATCGGCCCAGAGGTCCAACAGATGGTCCTGCAGATCGCGCCGCGTGAACGCGTCCAGCGCGGAGAACGGCTCATCCAGCAGCAGCACTTCCGGCTGCGGCACCAGCGCGCGTGCGATGGCCACCCGTTGCGCCTGCCCGCCGGACAATTCGCGCGGCCAGGCATCGGCCTTGTCGGTGAGGCCGACCCTGGCGAGAGCGCGCGCAACCTTCTCGCGGCGAACCTCCGCCGGAAGATCCGACAGGCCAAAGCCGATATTGTCGGCGACGCTGAGCCAAGGCAAAAGCCGCGGCTCCTGAAAGATGACGCCGATCTCGGCGTGCGGCGCTGAGATCGTGACGTCGTCGAGCGTGACCGATCCCGAGGTGGCGCGGTCGAGGCCCGCGATGGCGCGCAGCAGCGTCGATTTTCCGCAGCCGGAGCCGCCGATGACGGCGACGATTTCGCCAAGCCTGATCTCGGCGGAGAACCGCTCCAGCGCGTTGACGCCGTTGGGATAGATCTTGCCGATGCGATCGAGGATCAGCATCAGGTCGCTCCGATTTGACGGAACGCGTCCTGCCAACGCAGGAACGGCGCGCTCGCGATCTCGATCAGCCAATCGGTGGCCTTGCCGAGAATGGCGAAGATCACGATCGCAGCCAAAATGTGCGCGGGCTTGCCGAGCTGTTGGCCGTCAAGCAGCAGATAGCCGAGGCCCTCGGAAGCGCCCATGAGTTCGGCGGCGACGACGAACATCCACCCCAGCCCGAGCCCGACCCGCAGCGCGACCACGTAAGCCGGCAACACGGCGGGCAAAAGGATGCGCCGGATCATCGCCGGACCGGAAAGGCGGAAGATGCGGCCGACCTCGACGATCTTGCGATCGACCGACAGGATCGCGCCCATCACGCCGAGATAGACCGGGAAGAACACCCCAACCGCGATCAGCGCGACCTTCGAGGTTTCGAAAATGCCGAGCCACAGAATGAACAGCGGCACCCAGGCCAGCGACGGTATCGCGCGCAGCGCCTGCACCGTCGGATCGAGCAGCCGCCGCGCCAATGCCCAATAGCCCGAGATGGCGCCCAGCAGCGTGCCCGCGATCACGCCGAGGCCGAAGCCTGCGGCCATCCGCGACAGCGTCGCCGCGATGTGGCGCGTCAGCTCGCCGCTGCGGCCGAGTTCGACAATGGTCGCAAAGACACGCGTCGGCGGCGGCAGCAGCCGCCCGTTGGACCAGCCGCGCCAGACGATGAACTCCCAGATCAGCGCGAGCCCAACTGGCAGCAACAGCCCGAGCGCCGGCCGCGCATAGCGGCGCAGGCGGCCGGCCGGCGCCGGGCTCTCAACCGACTCGGTTCGCTCCAGCGCCGGCAGATCGACAGTCATAGCCATAGCAAGACGCTTCCCGATGGAGATTGCAAGGCGGCGAATGGAACGACGTGAACTCTCCAGATCCGTCATGGCCGGGCTTGACCCGGCCATCCACGTCTTTCCTTACATAGGCACGAAGGATGTGGATGCCCGGCACCCCGCTACGCCAAGGCTTCGCCGGGCCGCGAACTCGCTCGGCCGGCGTAGCTTTAGCGAAGCCGGCAAGGCCGGGCATGACAACGTTGGGAAGCGGTTCAATTCGTCGGCAGCGGAACCTGATCGTCGATCAGCGAATCCAGCGCGGCCTTGACGTCCACCTTGGCCTCGATGACGCTGGCCTGCTGCAGCGCTACACCGGCCGCCAAAATCGACTCGCGCTGCGGCGCGCCGATCCGGCTGTGCGTCAACTCGGTACGCTCCTTGAGCTGTTTGTCGACAACGCTGTCCGGCAGTTTTGTCGCCGCGATAAACGTCTTCTTCAGATCGTCGTAATGGCTAAGCGAATATTTGCGCGCCTCTTCGTAAGTCGCGAGCACGCGACGAACAATGTCCGGATAGTCCTTCAAAAACTGCTCGCGGACATTGAGGATACCCCAGGTGTTGGCGTCGGGCTTCCTGAAGAACAACTTGGCGCCCTCCTCGATTTCGGCCTGCGCCATCATCGGATCGAGCCCCGCCCAGGCGTCGACATCGCCGCGGATCAGCGCGGTCTTGCCGTCGGCGTGCTGCAACAGCACCGGGGTGATGTCCTTCTCGCTCAAGCCCGCGCCGAGCAGCGCACGCACCAGGAAGATGTGCGGATCAGTGCCGCGCGTCACCGCGACGCGCTTACCCCTGAGATCGGCGACGGTTGCGATGTTGGAATCCTTGGTCGTCACCAATGCGGTCCATTCCGGGCGCGAATAGACATAGATCGACTTGATCGGATTGCCGTTGATCCTGGCGACCAGCGCCGCCGAGCCCGCGGTCGAACCGAAATCGATCGAGCCGGCGTTGAGGAACTCAAGCGCCTTGTTGGAACCAGCCGATTGCACCCACACGATGCCAATCCCGTCCTTGGCGAATTCCTTTTCCAGGAGTCCCTTCTGCTTCAACACCATCGACACCGGATTGTACGTCGCCCAGTCGATGCGAATTTCCTTGAGCGCATCGGCCGCAACCGCCGCGCCAGGCGACAGCATGGACGCCGCCATCGCCGCAACCAAAGTCCGCCGTGAGATTCCAGGCATATCCGTCCTCCAAAAACCTTGTGTTTTCTCAAGGAGTTAATAAGTCACGTCAACGAGAAAATAGCTGCGGCGGAACAGCCTGCGTCGAGAAGAGCCTTGCTCAAAATACAGTGAATCCAGCATGGATTCGCTGCTGCCTTCCGAATGTCCCGTGACAGCGCGGTCCACGTCCTTTATCGGAAGCACTATGGACAGCGTCGTGAAAGAGGTCCGCCCTGAAGCGGACGAACGTTTCGACAGCGCGCGGATTGCCGCCGCGGTCGACGCGCTCGCCGAAAAACATTCAGGCCGCGAGGATGTTTTTCGCGCCAGCGTCGCGCAACTGTTCAAGGCCGAACTGATCGCGGCGCGCGACACCGCGCAGACCGTGCTGCTGAAAGACCGCCACGGGCGGCGCTGTGCCGAGCGGCTGTGCTTCGTGCAGGACGAAATCATCCGCATCCTGTTTTCCGCGGCGACCCGCCATCTCTACCGCTCGCCGATCCCCTCCGGCGCCGAACGTATGGCGGTGGTTGCCACCGGCGGCTATGGCCGCGGCCTGATGGCGCCGGAATCCGATATCGATCTATTGTTCATCCTGCCCTACAAGCAGACCGCCTGGGGCGAGCAGGTTGCCGAGGCTATCCTCTATTGCCTGTGGGACATGGGCTTAAAGGTTGGCCATGCCACGCGCTCGGTCGATGAATCGATCCGGCAGGCACGCGGCGACATGACGATCCGCACCGCGGTGCTGGAGACGCGCTTCCTCACCGGCGACAAGCCGCTCTACGACGAACTGGTCGCCCGTTTCGACAAGGAAGTCGTCCAGGGCACCGCCGCCGAATTCGTCACCGCCAAATTGGCCGAGCGCGAGGAGCGTCATCGCCGCGCCGGGCAGTCGCGCTATCTGGTCGAACCCAACGTCAAGGACGGCAAGGGCGGCTTGCGCGATCTGCACACGCTGTTCTGGATCGCGAAATACGTCTACCGCGTGCGCGAGACCGACGAACTGCTGGAGCGCGGCGTGTTCGACGCGCAGGAGTACCGCACCTTCCGCCGTTGCGCCGATTTCCTGTGGTCGGTGCGCTGCAACATCCATTTCTTCTCCGGCCGCGCCGAGGAGCGGCTGTCGTTCGACATGCAGCGCGAGATCGCGATCCGGCTCGGCTATACCAGCCATCCCGGCATGCAGGATGTCGAACGCTTCATGAAGCACTACTTCCTGGTCGCCAAAGACGTCGGCGACCTCACCGCGATCCTGTGCGCGAAGCTCGAGGACCAGCAGGCGAAGCCCGCGCCGGTGCTGAGTCGCATGATGGCGCGGTTGCGGCCAAGTACGGCGCGGCGGCGGGTGCCCGAAAGCGACGATTTCATCGTCGACAACAACCGCATCAATCTCGCCGCGCCCGATGTGCTCAAGCACGATCCGGTCAATATGATCCGGATCTTTCGCCTGGCGCAGAAGAACAACCTGGCGTTCCACCCCGACGCGATGCGCACGGTGACGCGCTCGCTGAAACTGGTCAACACGCAACTGCGCGAAAATCCCGAAGCCAACCGCCTGTTCATGGAGATCCTGACCTCGAACGACGCCGAGACCGTGCTGCGGCGGATGAACGAGACCGGCGTGCTCGGTCACTTCATCCGCGCCTTCGGCAAGATCGTGTCGATGATGCAGTTCAACATGTACCACCACTACACCGTGGACGAACACCTGATCCGCTGCGTCGGCTTCCTGCAGGACATCGAGCGCGGCGGCAACGAAGAGTTCACCGTTGCGAGCGATCTGATGCGCAAGATACGCCCCGAGCATCGCCCGGTGGTCTACATCAGCACGCTGTTGCACGATATCGCCAAGGGCCGCCCGGAGGATCATTCGATTGCGGGGGCCAAGGTGGCGCGGCGGCTGTGCCCGCGGCTCGGCTTTTCCACCGCCGACACCGAGCTGGTCGCCTGGCTGATCGAGCAGCACCTGACGATGTCGACGGTAGCGCAATCGCGCGATCTCTCGGACCGCAGGACGATCGAGAATTTCGCGGCCGTGGTGCAGTCGGTCGAGCAGATGAAGCTGTTGACGATCCTGACTACCGCCGACATCCGCGGCGTCGGCCCCGGGGTGTGGAACGGCTGGAAGGCGCAGCTTCTGCGCACGCTGTATTACGAAACCGAGCCGGTGTTGACCGGCGGCTTCTCGGAAGTGAACCGGGCGCAACGCATTACGGTCGCGCAATCGGAATTCCGCGCCGCCTTCACCGAATGGCCGGAGCCCGAGCTCAACGCCTATATCGCGCGGCACTATCCGGCCTACTGGCTCAAAGTCGAATTGCCGCGCAAGATCCGCCACGCCCGCTTCCTGCGGCAAGCCGAACAGGCCGGCCACAAGCTCGCGATCAATGTCGGTTTTGACGAGATGCGCGGCGTCACCGAACTGACCATCCTGGCAACCGACCATCCCTGGCTGCTGTCGATCATCGCCGGCGCCTGCGCTTCCGCCGGCGCCAACATCGTCGATGCGCAGATCTACACCACGACAGACGGCCGTGCGCTCGACACGATCGCGATATCAAGGGAATACGAGCGCGACGAAGACGAGGGACGCCGCGCCACGCGGATCGGCGAGATGATCGAGGACGTGCTGGAAGGCAAATTGCGCCTTCCGGAAGCGATGGCGCGGCGCGCCGCCAGCCGCGGCAAGGTACGGCCATTCGTGGTCGAGCCGGAAGTGACCGTCAACAACCAGTGGTCGGACCGTTACACCGTGATCGAGGTTTCCGGCCTCGACCGCCCAGGTCTGTTGTATCAGCTCACCACCGCGATCTCGAAGCTCAACCTCAATATCGCCTCCGCCCATGTCGCGACCTTCGGCGAGCGCGCCCGCGACGTGTTTTACGTCACCGACCTGTTGGGTGCGCAGATCAATGCCCCCACTCGACAGGCCGCGATCAAGAGCGCGCTGATCCATTTGCTCGCCACTGACGACGCGGCCGCAGCCTGAAGCGCGGCCGTCCCTGTCACATCGTGGTGATCGGCTCCAGTTTTTCGCCGGAACGAAACGCGCGCAGCGGCGCGGTGTCGCTATAGACGCGCTCCTCGATGATCTTGCCGCACTTGATGCGGAATTTGTCGACGCCGCGCCAGCTGAAGCGTTCGCCATGGACGTTGCGGGTGGTCTGCCATTCGACGATCACGACGTCGCCGCGCGAGGTCCAGTCCAGCAGTTGCCAGACGAAGTCCGGTGCCGCGGCGGTCTGCACTTCCAGCAAGCGCGCAAGTTCGTTTCCCGCAACCGGCCGGTTCACCAGCGGAGTGTGCAGTGTCCCTTCGGGGTGCCAGAGTTCGAGAAACGCGTTGCCGTCCCGCGCCGCCCAGGCCGCCGCAAAGCGCGTCACGAAGTCCTGAACTTCTTCGTTGGTCATTGGTCGTCTCCATGTTTGCGATGGAGACGCTAGCGGGATCGCGGTAACCGGTCTGGCGATTAACGGACCCGACCATTCTCTTAAGCCGGCGCGCCTCGTTGTGGCGCTGGTGTCAGGTCCACGCCCTCATGCGCGAGCAGCCAGCGCTTGCGCTCGACCCCGCCACCATAGTTGACCAGCGAACCATCGGCGCCGATCAGGCGATGGCAGGGAACCACGACGCTGAGCGGGTTCGAACCGTTGGCATGGCCGACCGCACGCATCGCCCCGGGCATGCCCAGCTGGGCCGCGAGTGCGCCGTAGGTCATGGTCGTGCCCGGCGGAATCTTCGATAGCGCGGTCCAGACCTTGCGCTGGAATGGCGTACCCGCAACGCGCCATCTGACAGTGCTCAGGGCAGCGAGTTCGCCTTCGAAATACGCCGACAGCGCTGCCGTGGTCGCATCGGGCGCACGGGCGTCCTGCAAGACGACCGTACCATATTGCAATCGTAACAGCTCGTTCATCCGCGAGGTATAATCCTCCCAGTCGAACGCGCGCAGCACGCCGTCGGCGTCGGTCACCAGCATCGCCGTGCCGATCGGCGTCTGCAGCCGATCGAGCGAAAATGTCTCAGGCCGCTTCGCGCTCATGTTCGCGCCTTTGGATTTTTCCGGATGACGCTGCGAGCGCGGGACCTGCCGCCCACAGATGCAGCGCCGCGTAGGCGCGCCACGGCCGCCAGCGCTCCGCGCGCAACAACAATTCGGCCGGCGACGGACGCCTACCATCGGCCGCAGCCATGGCGCGCAGCAAGCCGATGTCGGCGGCGGGAAATGCGTCGGGCTCCCGCAGCTCGCGCATGGCGATGTATTGCGCGGTCCATTCGCCGATCCCAGGCAGCAACCGCAATTTGGCGATGGCTTCTTCCAGGCTCGCGCCACGGCTGAACATCGCCGGATCGGCAGCGATTGCTTGTGCGAGCGACGTTACCGCTCTCGCCCGCGCAGCCGGCATGCCGAGCGCTGCAAGATCGGCCGCTGCGACCACGGCGGGCGATGGAAACAGATGGCTGAGACCCTCACCGTCTCTCATCGCCTTCGGCAGCGGTTCGCCGTGTTGCTGCACCAGCCTGCCCAACAATTTTGTGGCCGCCGGAACGGTGATCTGCTGGCCGAGGATCGCGCGCAGTGCGAGTTCAAAGCCGTCCCATGCGCCGGGCACCCGCAGGCCCGGCCGGGACGCGACCAGCGGCGCGAGCATCGGGTCAAGCGCAAGATGCGCCCCGATGGTGTCGGGATCGGCGGCAAGATCGAATACGCGGCGTACCCGGACGATGATCTGCGGCAGCGCGGCCAGGTCGGGAAAGCGAATGGCGACGTCGACGCGATGGCTGTCCGCCGGCGTGACTGTGACCACGCCGCTATTTCCACCGAAGGCGATGCTGCGCTTGTAGCTCCGGCCTGAGATCGTCTCGAGCCCGGGAATGGCGCGCGCAGCGAGAAAGGCTAGCATCGCGTCCCAGTCGTAGGGCGGCCGGTAGGCAAGACGGACCGACAGGAAACCCGTTTCGCGTTTCGCCTTGCCACGGAGATGGCGCAGGGCTGCCGGCGGGCGGGCGAACAATTTCCGGAAGGTCTCGTTGAAGCGGCGCACGCTGTTGAAGCCCGAAGCCAGCGCCACCTCGGCCATCGGCAACGACGTCTCGTGGATCAATTGCTTGGCAAGCAGGACGCGCCGCGTCTGCGCCACCGTGACCGGCGAGGCCCCGAGATGCCTTTGAAACAGCCGCCGCAATTGCCTCCCACCGATGCCGAGCCGATTGGCGAGGCCCTCGACATCGTCGTCATCGAGGCCGCCGGCTTCGATCAAGGCAAGCGCGCGCGACACGGTATTGGAGGTGCCGCGCCAGAACGCGAGCTCCGGCGAGACTTCCGGCCGGCAGCGCAGGCAAGGTCGGAAGCCCGCTT
The DNA here is from genome assembly GCA_005884765.1 of Alphaproteobacteria bacterium. Taxonomy (GTDB): domain Bacteria; phylum Pseudomonadota; class Alphaproteobacteria; order Rhizobiales; family Xanthobacteraceae; genus Bradyrhizobium. The sequence continues at coordinate 111,405 of VAZV01000144.1, read as the reverse complement.
CCTGCGCGGCGGCCGCGGAAGAAAAGAACGACACGTTCTCGAATTTCGGAGTTCGCGCCGGGCAGATTGGCCGACAATAGATGCCGGTGGTTTTGACGCCCACGAACAACCGCCCGTCGAAGCGGACGTCGCGGGTCGAGATCGCGCGGTAGCAGGCGATGCGGTCCATATCGATCCTCGAACGATCGACCACTGCACCTTTTTGTCGTGGTGGCGACGTCTTCAGCTCTGAAAGATCAAGCATGTGGTGGTGCCGTGGGCGAGCAACCGCCCCTTGCTGTCCGTGATCCGCCCTTCGGCGGTGCCAACCCGGCGGCCCCGGTTCAACACGATTCCCTCTGCCTTGATCGCCCCCGTCTCCGGGGTTATCGGCCGCAGCAGCGAAATCTTGAACTCGAGCGTGGTCTGGCCCGCACCTTTCTCCAGGGTCGACTGGACCGCCAGCCCCATGCAGCTATCGAGCAACGTAGCCGCGAAGCCGCCGTGCACCGTGCCAGCCGGATTGAGATGGATAGCACTCGGCTCCGCGGTGACGACAACGCGTCCGTTCTCCGCCTCGCTCACATCATAGCGCAGCGTCTGCGCTATTGTGTTCAGAGGCAGCGTTCCGTCGACGAGGCCCTGGACAAATTCCAGGCCGCTCATCTCCTGCTGCCGGTCGGCGCTTACAGTCCCATATGTCTTGGTCATGGCAGAACCATCGCCCATCGCGGCAAGCCTGTCTCGCGGTTTTCGGACCTCATCAGTTCGAGCCAACAGGTAGCGAGAGACCACGCAACCTTTCCCAGGAGAGCGTGCTAGCGTCCACCCGAAAACCGGGGGACACATCATGATCTGGATCGCAAATCTGCTGGTGGCGCTGGTCGCCGCGCTGCATGTCTATTTTCTGATCCTCGAGATGTTCCTCTGGACCAAGCCGCTGGGCCTGAAGACGTTTCGCCAATCGCTCGAAAAAGCCACCGATTCCGCGGTGCTCGCCGCCAACCAGGGGCTCTATAATGGTTTTCTCGCCGCCGGCCTCGTCTGGGGGTTGCTGCAAAGCGCGCCTTCCTTTGCATTCCAGCTCAAAATATTCTTCCTGCTCTGTGTGACCGTTGCCGGTATTTTCGGCGCTGTGACCGTCAGTCGCAGGATCCTGTATGTGCAGGCTCTGCCCGCCGCCATCGCGCTGATTTTGCTTTATTTGGCGTGATGCCGTTCACCTTTCCGGCCGACATAATCTTGCAATGCGGCATGGGTTCCGACACACTCGCGCCCAGCGATGGCGACAGCACGCTTCGGCCAAGACCATCGGCACAATCCCACGAAAAATGAGGAACGCTGCAACATGAGGAACGGTCTTTTTCACCTGGCTACGAGTGCGACGCTGGCGATCACGCTATCGGCATCGTCAGCCTACGCGCAAAAGAAATACGACACCGGCGCGAGCGATACCGAAATCAAGATCGGCCAGACCCTGGCGTTCAGCGGCCCGGCTTCCGCCTATGCCACCATCGGCAAGACCCAGGCGGCCTACATCAAGATGATCAACGATCAGGGCGGCATCAACGGCCGCAAGATCAATTTGATCCAGTATGACGATGCCTATAGCCCGCCCAAAGCGGTCGAACAGGTGCGCAAGCTCGTTGAGGACGACGAAGTACTCCTGACGTTCCAGATCCTCGGCACCCCGTCCAACGCCGCCGTCCAGAAATACCTCAACGCCAAGAAAGTGCCGCAGTTATTCGCTGCCACCGGCGCGTCCAGGTTCACCGACCCGAAGAATTTTCCGTGGACCATGGGCTTCAACCCTAACTATTTCGTCGAAGGCCGCATCTACGGCCAGTACATCATCAAGAATTATCCGAATGCCAAGGTCGGCATCCTCTATCAGAACGACGACCTGGGTAAGGACTATCTGAACGGCATCAAGGCGGGCCTTGGCGACAAGTCGGCCACGATGATCGTGGCGGAGGCTTCCTATGAAGTGTCCGATCCGACCATCGATTCGCAAATCCTCAAGATCAAGTCGGCCGGCGCCGACCTGTTCTTCAGCGCCTCGACGCCGAAGCAGGCCGCGCAGGCGATAAAGAAGAATTACGAGCTCGACTGGCATCCGGTCCACATCCTCGACATCAACGCCACTTCGGTCGGCGCGGTGATGAAGCCGGCGGGCCTGGAAGCGTCCAAGGGCGTGATCAGCGTCAACTACGGCAAAGATCCTGCGGACCCGACCTGGAAGGACGATGCCGGCATGAAGAAATATCTCGAGTTTATGGAAAAGTACTACCCCGACGGCGACAAGGGTTCGCTGTTCAACACTTACGGCTACTCCACCACGCAGATGCTGATTCAGGTGCTCAAGCAATGCGGTGACAACCTGACCCGCGAAAACATCATGAAGCAGGCCACCAGCCTGAAGGATGTCGTCATCGATCTCGCGCTGCCCGGAATTGTCGCCAACACCTCGCCGACGGACTACCGCGTCAACAAGCAGTTGCAGATGGAAAAATTCAACGGCGAGCGCTGGGAACTTTTCGGCCCGATCCTCGAGGACGCAGGCCCCGCTGGCTAGTCGGCCGCTGCATACTCAGACTTCGTCATGCCCGGGCATAGCCGTCCGGAGGACGGCGTCGCTTCCGCTCGCCTATGTCCCGGGCATCCACGTTTTTGCTGGCCATTAGCAAGAAAGACGTGGATGGCCGGAGCAAGTCCGGCCATGACGCTGGAGGGTTTCTCGCTTTAGGCCGGAATCTCGCCGAAGGTCCTGCCGACCGGCAGCACCGCGTGGCGGATCAGGCGGGAATCCTCGACCGCCGCCTGGCGATGTTTCACCGCCTCCCGGTAGACGGGATCGCGGATCATCTCGGCGAAGGCGCCGACGCTTGGATATTCGGCGATGAAACAATGATCCCAGCGCTCTTCCAGCGGCCCGATCAGCATCAATTCAAACCGGCCCTGCCAGACGATCCGCCCACCGAGCCGCGCAAACACCGGGCCGCTTTCCCGGCCATAAGCCGCATAGGCTTCCGCGCCGCTCGCCTTGCGGCCATCCGGATAGGCAGCCTCTTTTCGCAAGCGAACCAGGTTGAGCATATGGATAGGGCCCGGCCGATCGTTGGCCTTAAATTGCGCGAACACTTCCTTGGTCGGATCGATATGGCCCATGCCTAGTCTCCCTTCCTGATGGCGCTCCACCTTTAGCACGCCCCCCGCAGCCCCAGAACAGGATGACGTTTCTTCGGATCGTCATCCTGTTCGAGCCTTTTGTTTCTTCATGATGTCCGCAAACGCGTTCCGCGTTTGTCGCGAGGGAAAGCCGGTACCCACTTTTCCGGATCATGCACTAATCGCGCATTAACCTCTTCGTAACCGCACCTTAAACTCCGGACGCTAGCGTGCGGCGGGGATTTGTAACGAGCGTTGCGCATGGCGTGGGGACGGAAAAAGAGCGGACGCAAGGAGCCGCGATTTGGCCTCGCTGCGGCGCTGGCCGATCTGCGCCTCACCCCGCAGGACCGCGTCCCGAGCGGCGAGGAAGACAAGCCGAAGAAGGCCGCCTCCAGGCGCAAGGCGGAGGAGGTGGACGACGACGATCCGCCGCCGCGCGAGCGCAAGCCGCGGGAGAGCCGCAGCCGCAACAAGCGGCGCTCGAGATCGCGTTCGCGCCTCGGCCTCTCGCGCCTGTTCTATTGGACCGCAGTGCTCGGCCTGTGGGCAGCGATCGCGATCGTGGGCGCCGTCGTCTGGGCCGGTGCGCATCTGCCGCCGATCCAGGCGCTGGAAATCCCGAAGCGACCGCCGACCATCGAGATCGTGGGCCTCGACGGCAGCGTGCTGGCGCAACGCGGCGAAATGGCCGGCGCTAATGTGTCGCTGAAGGACTTGCCGCCCTATTTGCCGAAAGCCTTCATCGCCATCGAAGACCGCCGGTTCTATTCGCATTACGGCATCGATCCGATCGGCATCCTGCGTGCCGCGGTCGCCAACGTCCTGCATCGCGGCGTTTCGCAGGGTGGCTCAACACTGACCCAGCAGCTTGCCAAGAACCTGTTCCTGACGCAGGAGCGCACCCTGCAGCGCAAATTGCAGGAAGCCGAGCTCGCGCTGTGGCTGGAGCGCAAGCATTCCAAGGCCGAAATCCTCGAGCTCTATCTCAACCGGGTTTATTTCGGCTCCGGCGCCTATGGCATCGAGGCGGCGGCCCAACGCTATTTCGGCAAATCCGCGAGGAACGTCACGCTCGCGGAAGCCGCGATGCTGGCGGGCCTCGTCAAGTCGCCGTCGCGGCTCGCGCCTAACCGCAATCCGGAAGGCGCGGAAGCGCGCGCGCAGACCGTGCTCGCCGCCATGGCGGACGCCAAATTTATCACCGACGCCCAGGCACAGGCCTCGATCGGGCATCCCTCTTATCGTGTGAAGCCGGCCGGCGCCGGCACCGTCAATTACGTCGCGGACTGGATCGGCGAAGTGCTTGACGACCTGGTCGGCCAGATCGACCAGAGCATCGTGGTCGAGACTACGATCGATCCGAAGCTGCAGGGTACAGCCGAAGCCGCCGTGATCGACGAGCTCGCGGCAAAAAGCGTCAAGTTCAATGTCAGCCAGGGCGCGCTGGTGGCGATGACCCCGGATGGCGCCGTACGCGCCATGGTCGGGGGGCGCAACTACGCCGAGAGCCAGTATAACCGCGCGGTGACCGCCAGGCGCCAGCCCGGCTCGGCGTTCAAGCCGTTCGTCTATCTGACCGCGATCGAGCAAGGCCTCACGCCGGAGACGATCCGTCAGGACGCGCCGCTCGATGTCAAAGGCTGGAAGCCGGAGAACTACAGCCATGAATATTTCGGCCCGGTGACATTGACGCAGGCGCTCGCGATGTCGCTCAACACGGTTGCCGTGCGGCTCGGGCTGGAAGTGGGACCCAAGAACGTGGTGCGCACCGCGCACCGGCTTGGCATCTCCTCCAAACTCGATGCCAACGCCTCGATCGCGCTCGGCACCTCGGAAGTATCGCTGACCGAACTGGTCGGCGCCTATGCGCCATTTGCCAATGGCGGCGTGGCTGTCTCGCCACATGTCGTGACCCGGATCAGGACCCTCGACGGTAAATTGCTGTACGCGCGGCAGGCCGATCAGCCGAGCCAGGTGATCGAGCCGCGCAATGTCGCGATGATGAACACCATGATGGAGGAGACGCTGATCTCCGGCACCGCGCGCAAAGCCGAAATCCCGGGCTGGACCGCCGCCGGCAAGACCGGCACCAGCCAGGATTTCCGCGACGCCTGGTTCATCGGCTACACCGCCAGTCTCGTGACAGGCGTTTGGCTCGGCAATGACGACAATTCGCCGACCAAGAAGGCGACCGGCGGCGGATTGCCGGTAGAAGTCTGGACCCGCTTCATGAAGGCGGCGCATCAGGGCGTGCCGGTCGCAAGCCTTCCCAATTCTCAGGGGTCCGGCTTGTTCGGCAATCTCCCGCAAGTCGCCTCGCAAGTCAGCGCGCCGTCAGCGCAGGCACCGGCGCCACCGGTGCCGTTACCCGTGGGCAGTCCGAACCGGCCGGCGTCGGCGCGCGGCTCCGTGCGCCCACAAGCGGCGGCGGGATTGGACGGCTGGCTGATGGAGCGGCTGTTCGGGCGGTAGGCGTTAATGGCTAGCCATACTGCCACGCCATCATTGCTCGCCGTCATACCACGCGAAAGCGGGATATCCAGTATGCCGCAGCTTCTCCGTTCAATTTCAAGCGTCTCTGGAATACTGGATCGCCCGCCGGAGCCTGTCATCGGGCGCGCATTCGCGCGACCCGTTGGCGGGCGACGACAGCAGTTGGTGGAGGCGACTAGCCGCCCTAATCCTCGATCCCATAGCGATGCAGATCGTTGCCGTAGGTATCGAGCCACTTCTTGGCGCGCTCGACGGAGGGACAGACCCGCGCGACCACCCGCCAGAACCGCGCCGAATGATTCATCTCGACGAGATGCGCGACTTCGTGGGCCGCGAGATAATCGAGCACGAAGGGCGGTGCCAGGATCAGACGCCAGGAAAACGACAGCGATCCCGCCGAGGTGCATGAACCCCAGCGGCTCGACTGATCGCGGATCGACAGCCGCTTGACCCTCACCCCCATTTCGAGGGCGTAGGCCTGCGCCGATTTCTGCAAATCCTTGCGCGCCTCGCGCTTCAGATAGTCGTGCACCCGGCGGTCGATATGTTCGAGGCCGCCGGCGACGCAGATAATTTTTTCACCGCTGTCGCGCACCTCCGTCCAGACCGTGCCGCGCTCGCCGGCGCGATGCACGATCCGGTGGTGAACCCCGCGCAGCGGAACCACGGTGCCGGTCTGGAACGGTGCCGCCTTTGGCAAACGGCCGAGACGGGCGGCGATCCAGCCGCCGTGGAGCTGTGCGAAATCCCTTGCCTCCGCGAGCGTGCCCCGCGGCGGCATGGTCAGTATAGCCTCGCGGTCGGTCGGATGAATGCGCAAGGTATAGCGCCGCGCCCGCCGATGGCGGCGCAACCTGATCGCGAAGAATTGCGAGCCATGCTTGATGACAAGAGTCGAGGGTTCGTGAGGCCGCCGATAGAGGAGCGCGCGAGTGGCCATATCTGTAAGTCCGGGGAGGAGAAGTTCGCCCGGATTCTGCCATATCCGCCGCCATTGAAATCGCTCGGCGCAAAAACAAATCATTTGCCCAATATACAGGGGTTTGCGCGTCGACGGCCTCTACAGGATGGGCTTGGAACCAAAAATTTTGACTGGAACCGGCCTTCCGGACGCCCCCCAAGGACTGAGGTCATACTCATTCCTTCAAACGACGCGAATCCAGGCTTCCGCGTGCCTATTCAGGGGGTTATCGGACGAGCCGATTCGAGGCCGCTCGGACGCCGAACGCGCATATTGCGCAGAGAAATCGTTCGATCGGCTTTATTCAGCCGCCAACGCAAGCAACGACTTCGGATTGGCCGCCGACATCATGAAATCAGAGATGCGCGGCACGATTTCGGACTTGAAACGTGAGCCGTTGAACACGCCGTAGTGCCCGACGCCCTTCTGCACATAGTGAATCCGGCGGCGCGCGGGAATTCGGCTGCACAATTCATGGGTCGCTTCGGTCTGTCCGAGCCCGGAAATGTCGTCGTTCTCGCCTTCCACCGTCATCAACGCCACCCGCGTGACCTTCGAGGGGTCGACCAGCCTGCCGCGATGGGTCATCTCGCCCTTTGGCAGCGCATGCTTGATGAAAACGACATCGACCGTCTGCAAATAATACTCCGCCGCGAGGTCCATGACCGCGAGATATTCGTCATAGAAGTCGCGGTGCTTGTCGACCAGATCGCCGTCGCCCTTCACCAGGTTCTTGAACAGGTTCTTGTGCGCGTCCATGTGGCGGTCAAGGTTCATGCTGATGAAGCCGTTGAGCTGCAGGAAGCCCGGATAGACATCACGCATCACGCCGGGATGCGGGAACGGCACCTTGGTGATGACGTGGTTGCGGAACCACTCGATGCCGCGCTCGGCGGCGAGATTGTTGACGGCGGTCGGATTGCGACGGGTATCGATCGGGCCGCCCATCAAGGTCATCGACAGCGGGACAAAGGGATCGCGATTGGCCTCCATGATGGAAACCGCCGCGACGACAGGCACCGAGGGCTGGCAAACAGCGATCACATGCATGTTGCCGCCGAGTTCATGCAGCATCTCGATGACGTAGTCGATGTAATCATCGAGATCGAAGCGGCCCTGCGCCAGCGGAACCATCCGAGCATCGGCCCAATCGGTGATGTAAACCTCATGCGTCGGCAGGAACGCCTCCACCGTGCCGCGCAACAGCGTCGCATAGTGACCGGACATCGGCGCCACGATCAGCACCCGCGGCTGCGGGATGCGCAGCGGGCGCGTCAGCTTGCGATCGAAGTGCAACAAGCGGCAGAACGGCTTTTCCCACACGACGCGGATCTCGACCGGGGTGCGGATGCCGTTGACCTCGGTCGTGTCCAGCCCCCATTCCGGCTTGCCGTAGCGGCGCGTGGTGCGCTCGAACAACTCGCAAGCCGCGGCAATCGATTTGCCGACCTGGGTGTGGGTCCATGGATTGAGCGGATTTTGAAACAGGATCTTGGTCGCGTCGGTCACCGCCCGCGCCGGATTGAGCGAGGCGTGGGCCATTTCATACATCCAGTACATCGGCGTCGTGAGCGCCGGACTGCCTTCGGCCACCAGTGGCGGTGCGCCGCCAAACTCACCAATCGGCATTCTGCTCAGTCCCCTTTTGCATCGCAGCATAGTGGCCAATGCGTAATAATGCGTCAATGCACAGATCGGTATATCTACGCGACCTGACAACAGAAAGCCCGGAAAATCCACGGGAAAGTGAGTTATTCACCGCCCCCGAGCAGCGAGCCGTGAAGCCGGGCGCTGCGCAAAAGGGCAAGAAATGCCGCAAATGATGCCACCAGCAGCACGGCGTTGATCGCAAGCGCCGCCAGCATCAGGTCGCCGCGAAATACACCATCTATTAACAGCGATCGCATCCCCTCGAACACGTAAGTCGGCGGCAACGACCAGGCGACATATTGCAGCCAGCGCGGCAGCACGCTCACCGGATAGTAGATGCAGGCGAGCGGCATCAGCGCAAACATCAGCGTCCAGACGATGCTCTCGGCCCCCAAGCCGTTGCGCAGCACCAACCCCGAAACGAAGATTCCCACCGACCAGCTCGTGAAGATCAGGTTGCAGAAGAATGCGATCAGCGGCAGCCCGAGCCCGTAGAAGTTGAAGTGGAACAAAAACAGCGCGAGCCCCGTCATCGGGACCACGCCGATCGCAAGCCGGATCAGGCTCATCACCATCAGCGCGAGCAGAAATTCGATCGGCTTTAGCGGGCTCATCATCAGGTTGCCGAGATTGCGCGCCCACATCTCCTCGAGGAACGAGATCGAAAAGCCGAGCTGGCCGCGGAACAGGATGTCCCACAGGATCACCGCGCCGATCAACGTGCCGCCGGCGCGCGCGAAGAAGCCCGCATTTTGCGCGATATAGATCTGCAGAAAGCCCCAGGTGATGACCTGCAGCGCCGGCCAGTACAACAACTCGAGAAGCCGCGGCCACGACGACATCAGCAGGTACCAGTAGCGCAGGATCATCGCGCCGATGCGATGGAGTGCGATGCCCCGATGCATCATGAGTTCGCTCATGGCGCCGTCTCGTTGACGCGGCCGCGCGCGACGTCGAGGAATACCTCTTCCAGAGTCGCCCGGTTATAGCGGGCCATGATCCGGTCCGGGCTGTCGTCGTCCTCGATGCGGCCGCGCTTCATGATGATGATGCGATCGCACAACCGTTCGACTTCAAACATGTTGTGCGACGCCAACAGGATCGTCGCGGCATGCGTCTTGCTATAGGTCTCCAGGTGCGCCCGCACCCAGTCGGCGGTATCGGGATCGAGCGATGCGGTGGGCTCGTCCAGCAACAACAGCTCGGGCTGGTTGATCAGTGCTTTCGCGAGCGCCACCCGCGTCTTCTGTCCCGCCGAGAGCTTGCCGTTGGGACGATCGAGGAATTCGTCGAGATCGAGGTCGGCGGCAAGCTGCGCGATGCGCTCACGCAGGTGTTGGACCGCATAGAGCCGGCCGAAGATCGTCAGATTCTGCCGCACCGTGAGCCGCATCGGCATGTCGACATAGGGGCTTTCGAAATTCATCCGCCCCAGCACGTCGGCAGCGCCGTCGGGCATGGCATGACCCAGCACTTGAACGCGCCCCGAGGTCGGCAGCACCAGGCCCATGATCATGGCGATCGTCGTGGTCTTGCCGGCGCCATTGCCGCCGAGCAGGCCGGTGATGCTGCCGCGCGCAATCTGAAACGAGATGTCGTCGACGGCGCGGGTGGTCTTGTAGACTTTTGTCAGACGCGCGACCTCAATCGCCGCCGATCCCGCCGGATCGGCCGCGGACGATGGCGGCGGAGCTGCGTCATTTTGCGCCATGAGGGCCGTTCATTGGGCCATTGCGGCGTCAAGCGCAAGGGTGCGCGCGGCCCCGTAAAAACGGGCCGTCGATTTGTGATCGCGATGTTGCGCGGCTAAGCTGATCCGATGACCGACGTCGCCGCCTCCGAGTTTCGCCATCCGCGCCGCTATGTCCGTCTGGATACGATCCTGCGGCTGCGCTGGCTTGCCGTGCTCGGGCAGCTCGCGGCCATTTTCATCGTGGCGCAGGGTCTGGAATTCGACGTTCCGATCGTGCCCTGCATCACCATCGTCAGCCTGTCCGCCCTGCTCAATCTGGCGCTGCAAATAGCCTTCAACACCATGCGGCGGCTGGAGCCGGCTTACTCCGCGACGCTGCTCGCGCTCAACATCGTCGAACTCGCCGGGCTATTGTATTTCACGGGCGGGCTCGAAAACCCATTCTCGTTCCTGTTCCTGGTGCCGGTCCTGATTTCGGCAACCGTGCTGCCGGTGCGGCTGACGATGGCGCTCGGCATGCTGGCGGTCGCCTGCGCTTCCATCCTGGTGTTTTTCCATCTGCCGCTGCCGTGGGACACGGACGAGCCGCTGGTGCTGCCGCCGATCTATCTGCTCGGCGTCTGGCTCTCGATCGTGCTGGCGATCGGCGTCACCAGCCTCTATGCGTTTCAGGTGACCGAAGAGGCGCGCAAGCTTTCCGACGCGCTCGCCGCCACCGAGCTGGTGCTGACGCGCGAGCAGCACCTGACCCAGCTTGACGGTCTTGCCGCTGCCGCGGCGCACGAACTCGGTACGCCGCTCTCGACCATCTTTCTGATTTCACGCGAATTGGAAAAGTCCGTGCAGGAGGGTCCGCTCGCAGGCGACCTCAAGACGCTGCGCGAGCAGACGCAGCGCTGCCGCGACATCCTGGGAAAGATCACCCAGCTATCGGCCACCGGCGCGCCGTTCGATCGCATGAAGCTGTCGACCCTGATCGAGGAGACAGTGGCGCCGCATCGCGACTTCGGGATCGCGATCAAGGTTCGCATCGCGGTCGCGGGCACCGCCGAGCCGGTCGGCTCGCGCAATCCGGCTATTCTGTATGGCGTCGGCAACATCCTGGAAAACGCCGTCGATTTTGCGCGGACCACGGTGGAGGTGAATGCGTGGTGGAACAACGATACCGTCGAGATCGTCATTTCCGACGACGGACCCGGCATTCCGCCCGACCTCATCAAGCGGATCGGCGAGCCCTATCTGTCGCGGCGTCGCAACGTCGCTGACACCCAGAGCGAGCATCAGGGGCTCGGGCTTGGAGTGTTCATCGCCCGCACGTTGCTGGAGCGGACCGGCGCAAAGGTCTCGTTCTCCAACCGGGTATTTCCGGATCATGGCGCGGTGGTCCAGATCGCCTGGCCGCGCCAGCGCTTCGAGGCCCACGAAACCGCTGAGGAGCCGGCCTCTTAACGACTTGAGAGGGCCTTGGCAGCGCCGCGTTGTGACGCCATATGTTGCGATGTCCGACAAGGGGGGTCCCCGACTTGACCGTCACCGCCGAACTGGCCGATCGCGCCGACCGCTCGCTCCTGATTGTGGAGGACGACAAGCCGTTCCTGGAACGGCTGGCGCGCGCCATGGAAACCCGCGGCTTCACCGTCACTGCCTGCGACACGGTATCGGACGGCCTCGCGCAAATCGGCAAGGCGGCGCCCGCGTTTGCGGTGGTCGATTTGCGGCTCGGCGATGGCAACGGGCTTGACGTGGTGTCGGCGTTAAAGCGCAAGCGGCCCGACGCGCGCGCCATCGTGCTGACCGGTTACGGCAACATCGCTACCGCCGTGACCGCGGTGAAAATGGGCGCGGTGGATTATCTATCAAAGCCCGCCGACGCCGACGACGTCGTCGCCGCACTGCTGGCGACCGGCACCGCGAAATCCGAGCTGCCGCATAATCCGATGTCGGCGGACCGTGTCCGCTGGGAGCACATCCAGCGCATCTATGAAATGTGCAATCGCAACGTCTCGGAAACCGCGCGGCGGCTCAACATGCACCGCCGCACCCTGCAGCGCATTCTCGCCAAGCGCGCGCCGCGATAGGCGATGGGGTCGGATGGGCCGAGCGCTTTGCGTGCCCACCGATCTAGATCTCCGGCTTCGGTCTATTTGATCCGCTCGCCGAGAAAATAGGTCAGCATTGTACCCCGGCCCTTCAGCGCGACCGGCCCGCGCAACTCGCAACAGAACCCATCCTTGACACGTTGGTACGTGCTTTCCGATATTTGAATACGGTTGGGCAATCCAGAGGACTCCAGACGGCTTGCGATGTTGACCGTGTCTCCCCAGACATCGTAGATGGACCGGTGCTGACCGATCAGGCCAGCGACCACCTCCCCGGAGTGGATGCCTATCCGCACTTCGAGCATCTCGCCAAAGCGCTTCCCGCTCTCACGCACGACATCGATCATGCCCAGCGCCATCTCGGCAACTGAAAGGGCGTGACCAGGGCTTTCTTCTGGCAGGCCGCCGGCTGCCATGTAAGCATCGCCGATGGTCTTTATCTTTTCCACCTTGAGGCGCTTGGCGAGCTTGTCAAAAGCGGAGAACAAGCCGTTGAGCAGTTCAACGATCTGAGCCGGGGAGTGTCGGCCGGCAAGGTTGGTGAAGCCGACTAAATCGGCAAATAGGATCGTTGCATCGGGAAAACGGTCGGCGATTTCGATTTCACCTTGGCGAATTCGGCTCACGATCGTTCCCGGCAGTATGTTGAGCAAAAGGGATTCCGTCTTGGCCTTCTCCGTCCGTAACTCGTTGGTAAATGCCCGTTCGCGGTCGCGCAGCCGCTTTCGCTCCAGGGACGCTTCGATGCGAGCGCCGAGGAGCACCGGATCGAAGGGCTTTGCAACGTAGTCTTCCGCCCCGGCCTCGATGCAACGCACGGTGCTGTCGATCTCGTCCAACGCCGAGATCATGATGACAGGAATGTGCTGGAGCGTTGGATTGGCTTTCAGCCAAGTTAATATCTGTAGTCCGTTAATATCGGGCATCATGAGATCAAGCAGGATGAGATCAAACTCGGATTTGGCCATCGCCTCTAGAGCCGATCTTCCGCCATCGGCGGTATCGACCGCATGGCCTTGGCGGCGCAGCCTGCGTGAAAGCAAATCGCGATTGGCGTCCGTGTCATCAACCACCAGGATCCTGCCCGACAAAAGATTGGCTTTGGGTTTGGACATGATCGGTTGAATCGATCGCATGATTTCGCCCACCAGATCACGTGGTGGGGTCGCGGCACGAGACGCATCTGACGACTTTACCTCCTCGGTCAAGCCAATCAGCCGATCAACTTGCCCGAGGAGCTGCTCGGCGGCGGCTACGACCTTTGCGATATCGGTGAGCAGGTCTTCGCGGCCGTTATCGCGCGCTTCTTCCAAGATCAGTTCGCTATAGCCTTTGACCGCGTTGAGCGGCGTCCGCAAATCATGTCGCAGCGTCATTCTGAAAGCTGCAGAATCGTCTCCAACCCCCAAGCCACCCTGCGTCGCGAGACCTACCAATTGATCGAGCTGCTCCTGAAGCAAACGTCCCGACGAATGAATGCGATCAAGGTCTGAGGCTAACGATTGATCCTGGCTGCAACGGGCGTCCTCGATCAAGATCTCGGTTAGTCCCAGAATGGTAGCGATCGGGGCCCCGAATTCCTGGCGCACGAAGGCGATGAGGGCGCGCTCCACGCGCTGGGCTGAATCAGTCATTTTGACCGGAACCAATCTATCATCATCATCGGGAGCGTCGTAGCAGAGCGTCGATCTTTTCAAGTAAGCGAGGCATCTCGATTGGCTTTGTGTCGTAGTCGTCGCATCCGGCCTTGAGGGTCTTTTCTCGATCACCCGACATCGCATGCGCCGTTAGCGCAATAATGGGAATGGCAGAAGTCGCATCAGCGGCTTTGACGCGCCGCGTGGCCTCCCACCCATCAATCACCGGCAAGCTCATATCCATTAAAATGAGATCGGGAAGTTCGCTTTGGGCCAGGGCGACGGCCTGTTCACCGTCGATTGCCATTACGACCTCAAATCCTTTCCGGACCAGCCGGCGCGAGAGCATGTCGCGGTTCATTTCGTTATCTTCAACCAACAAAATCTTCGTCATCAGATCACCATCAAAATCATCAGTAACTGTTACATCGCACTGCTGGCGCGCGCGGGACGGCGACCCACGGCTTTGCCGATCGCCGCGGCAACATCCCGATCGATTGAACCGCCTTTCTCGATCACGGTACGCACCGAGAGCAGACCTCGTTCTGCGGGAGTCAGTTGCTTAGCCGTGATGATGATCACGGGAACATGGCGCCAATCGACGCGACTCTTGAACGTGTCCAGGAATTCGAAACCGTCCATCTCTGGCATCATCAAGTCGAGCAGGATCAAGGCTGGCGCTGGATTCTCGGCAAGCCAGGAGAGGGCCAAGCGTCCATTTGTCACCTCTGCGACCGTCAATCCCATCTTCTCGATCGTATGCCGTACCGTCTCGCGCGTCGCAGCATCATCTTCGACCAGGAGGATCGGACCGTCACGAGACAACAGATTGCGCAAGAGCGAGATCAGCTCTGCGCGATCGACCGGCTTGGTCATGACTTCGGCAGCACCGAGCGAAAGCCCGATGCCGCGGTCCGGGGCCACGGTGACCATGATAACGGGTATATCGCAAAGTTCAGGATTCGCCTTGAGTGCGCTGAGAACGGCCCAGCCATCCGTTTTCGGCATTAAAACGTCGAGCGTAATCGCATCCGGCCGCAGTTTAAGGGCGAGTTCCAACGCCTCGTCGCCGCCGCGAGCCTGCACGGTCTGGTAGCCTTCGCGCCTTAGATTCGTCGTAAGCAAATCCCTTGAAGCCGGATCGTCGTCGACGACCAGGACGGTGACCTGTGACTTATCCTCGTCGGCTAACTGAGGTGCGGGCTCTTGGGAGAAGTCGACCGGCATGTCCGACCGCTTGGGCTCCGCCGCTTGGTCGGGAATGACGATCGTGAAGGTCGAACCTTCTCCAACTCGGCTCGCGACGGAAATGTCGCCGCCGAGCAACCGGCAGAAGTGTCGCGTGATGGCAAGACCAAGGCCGGTTCCGCCAAATTTTTTAGTAGTGGAAGCATCGGCTTGGCTGAAGGCCTGAAATAACCGCGCCAGCTGTTCCTCGCTCATGCCGATCCCGGTATCCGAGATCGTAATTTGGATCATAGCTCGATCGTTACGTTCAATTGCGAGCGTGAGCTTGCCATCCTGGGTGAATTTGCTGGCGTTGCTAAGAACATTCAGGAGGCACTGCTTCAATTTGGTGCGGTCGGTACGCACGGTGCCTATGCCACCCGTCATACGGGTCTCGAGCGTATTGCCGTTTTTTGCCACCAAGGGTCTTATGATTGCTCCCACCTCTCCGAGCAGCGACGAAAGCTCGATTTCCTCGATGTAAACCTCCATCTTGCCGGCCTCTACCTTTGATAGGTCGAGGATGTCATTGATCAGCCCCAACAAGTGGCGGCCGGCACCTTCGATTTTCTTCAAGTCAGGTACAAGTTGCTCTTGACCGGTGTCCCCCGCGTCCTCCTGCAGTATCTCGCTGTAACCGATGATGGCATTGAGGGGAGTGCGCAATTCGTGACTCATATTGGCCAAGAATTGGCTCTTGGTTCTATTGGCGACTTCCGATAACTCACGCGCCTGCTCGAGCTCGAGATTGTGCTGCCGGAGCTCCGTAATGTCGGAATAGACGGCGACCGTTCCACCACCCTGAATTCGGCGCTCGCTAATGCGGACGTAACGGCCACCATACCGGTATTCGGCAAATCCGCCGGAATGTTCGCGCCGCGCCTTGCGCTCGGCAATCCACTCCTGCGGGCTCTGCCCGCCCAGGTCGACAAGCGAGCGCGAGATCACGGCCTCTAGCAGCTCTGTGAAAGTGGTGCCTTGTTTGATGATGTCGGCGAGGCCTGGGTAAATTGCGCGAAACTGCTCGTTGAATAAAACAATGCGGTCATCGGAATCGTACAGCACGAAGCCTTCTGAGATGGTAGCAATGGCAGCTGCGATGGTTTTTCGCTGCCCTTCGGCCTCGGCAGCGAAGCGATCGCGCTCTTTGAGACTGTCACGAAACAAGGCGAGAGTACGCGCCATTGCGCCGATCTCGTCAGGACCCGCCGGCGGGATTGGCACAGACAGGTTGCCGGCGCTCAAGCCGTCAATGGCACCGACCAGGCGATGAAGGGGAACTGCGATCGATCGCAGGATAGCAAACGTCAGCAAGACACCCAGGGCGAGGATCAAAAGGTCGGCTATTAATGTCCCTTTTGTTGCGGCCGTTACGTCATCGACGATCTGGTCCCGCTCGGCGGCAAGCTCCGCTCTCAATTCGCTGATAAGCGAATTCAGCAGTTCGTCGACCTTGACACTGCGGTTGCGAGCGAGCGCGAGCAGCGAATTGCCGATGACACGCTGGTCGTTGGTATATTTGTCGACGGCGTCGTTCGCCGACTTTTCGAATTCGTCGCGCTCGGATCGAATGACGGCGACGAGCTTGGGCTTGCGTATTGCGAGCTGGTCAAGGTAGCCATCCATCCGGCTGCGTGCCGCCGCGGCGTTACGCTCGGAAGGGGTGAGCAGGCTCACGGCCAAATCGGTGAGCCAATAGCGCATTTCCCCGAACGCGATTCGCGCGCCATTCGCCCTATCAATGACGGCGCTCAGTTCAGTCTCGTTGGCGACGGCAGCCGAATTCTTCGAAAGCGTGCGTGTCAGATATAGATTGGTGGCGACCAGCATGCACAGCAAAGCACCCGACAAGAAAATGAGTTTGGCGCGAATGGTGAGATGAGACATCACGGCAAAAGCTCTAGGTGAGCCAACACATCCATAAACAGGCCAGCGCTATCTTCTGAATAGGTTTCGAGGCATGGTGATTGGGGGGATCGCGCCATCGTCGGCTGCTATTTGAAAAGCGTCACGCTAATGATCGCGCCGAGATCGCCCTCTTTGCCGCCCTCCTTGGGATAACCGGTGATATCGGTTTGTCCTTTAGGGCCAATCCGGCTGCAGGAGTTTAGTGGCGATCACATCGCTTTCCCACGGGTCCGGTCGAGCTTTGCGGTTCCTCACCAGTTGTTCTGGGGCCGTGACCTTGACCTGGGCTTCGTTCTTGGCGTGGTTCTCAAAAGATTCATTGACCAGCCGAGCAAACACGGCCGGAATGAATGCCTTGAAGCCGACCCCTTTGGCGTTGATGGTGGCCTGATTGGCGTCGATCGCCTCGACGATCGCCTCCATCTGGGCATGCATAAGCCTGCCAAATCTGGAGGCGGGCTCAATGCTCGAAGGATCAATTCCGGTGGCCTTCTTGTAGATTGCGATGGCCTGCTGCAGCACCACCTGGCCGCTCAGCCCCTTATCGCCAAGATTCGGATCATTGATGAGGCCCTGGTTGTTGGAAATCACCTGGCGCCCGGCACGAAGCATGTCCGCCAAACTCTTTGCAATATCCGCATCGTCATCTGGCCCTGCGCGCAAGGGAGCGACCGAAAAGACGAGCCCACCGATGAGGAATCCGCCGAACAAGAGCCGAGCGAAATTTATGCGTCCACGCATGTGTGAAATCTCCTGCCTGAAACCATCATTCGTAATTTCAATCTGCCGAAACACAATAGACAGCGCCGAAAGCCAAACAATACGCCTGCCCGCAGCCGAAAACCATAGGGTGTTCACGGTTGCCCGGACAGTGGCCACGATTCAATTCGCTAAAACTCGCCGTGTCCGAGCGGATCGACCAGCCGGTTGATCCGCTGTGCGGCGGCGATTGCGAACCGCACCGTCATCAGTTTCCGCGTCGGGGCCGGCAGGCGGTGCTCCGGCGCTTCGCAATGCAAATGCGCGCCATAGGCATCGGCCACGATCAGGCCGGTTTCCTTCGGAAAAATCTCGCACGGCAAATCCTGCGTGAACGCAAAGAACAACCGGTCACAATGGGCACGATAGTCTTCCCATTTGTGATCGGCGCGCAAATCCTCAAGCGAGGATTTGATCTCGACGATCCAGATCTCGCCGCGCTCGTTCAGCGCCACCAGATCGGCGCGCCGTCCCGACGGCAGCGGCAATTCGCTGATGCAGGAAAATCCCAGCGAGCGCAACAGCCGCGCGGTGCCACGGGCGATCGCAAGCGCCGTCTCCGACTGGCGGCGATCCGGCGCGGGCACGAGGCTGATCTGGCGGGTGGGCGATTCCATTGCGGCAACATAAAGCGCGGCCGGCAAAGTGGAAATGGGTTTTGTGTCCGGACGCGCAAACAAGCGGGAACCCGTCGAGCCGCCGCCGCTTATTACTTTGCCGCTGGCGACGCAAGACGGACGGGTGAGAGCTGCCTCTGCATGATCGACGACCTCTGGTACAAAAACGGCGTCTTCTATTGCCTCTCCGTTGGCACGTATATGGATGCCAACGGCGACGGAATCGGCGATTTCAAGGGCCTGTTGCGGCGGCTCGACTATCTGCAAGGCCTGGGGATTACCGCCATCTGGTTGATGCCGTTTCAGCCGTCACCCGGCAAGGACGACGGCTACGATATCTCGGACTATTACGGCGTCGATGCCCGCTACGGGACGCTCGGCGACTTTGTCGAGTTCACCCATGGCTGCCGGCAACGCGGCATTCGCGTTATCATCGATCTTGTCGTCAATCACACTTCCGATGCACACAAGTGGTTTCGCGAGGCCCGAAGCTCAAAGGACTCGCCGTATCGCGACTGGTATGTCTGGTCCGACAAGAAGCCCGCCAATGCCGACAAAGGCATGGTGTTTCCCGGCGTGCAGAAATCGACCTGGACGAGGGACAAGGAAGCCGGCGCCTGGTATTTCCACCGCTTCTATGACTTCCAACCCGACCTCAACACCTCAAATCCCCTCGTGCAGGCCGAGATCCTCAAGATCATGGGCTTTTGGATTCAACTCGGGGTGTCCGGCTTCCGCATGGACGCCGTGCCGTTCGTGATATCAACCAAAGGCGCAAAGGTCAGAAAGCCTGTCGAGCAATACGACATGCTGCGCTCGTTCCGAGAATTCCTGCAATGGCGTGAGGGCGATGCCATCATCCTGGCCGAAGCCAACGTACTGCCCGAAACCGACATGGAATATTTCGGCCGCGACGGCGACCGCATGCACATGATGTTCAATTTCCAGGTCAACCAGCATCTGTTCTACGCCTTGGCGTCGGCCGATTGCCGGCCGCTTGCCAAGGCGCTCAACGCCACCAAGCCTCGGCCTGCCACGGCGCAATGGGGCATGTTCCTGCGCAATCACGATGAACTCGATCTCGGTCGATTGACCAAGGCGCAGCGGGACACAGTGTTTAAGACGTTCGGCCCCGAGAAGGGCATGCAGCTTTATAATCGAGGCATTCGCCGCCGGCTGGCGCCGATGCTGGGCGGCGACCGGCGGCGGATCGAGCTTGCCTATAGCCTGATGTGTACGCTGCCGGGAACGCCCGTGATCCGCTATGGCGATGAGATCGCGATGGGTGACGATCTCGGCCTGCCCGAGCGCAATTGCGCGCGCACGCCGATGCAATGGTCGACCGAGCCGCATGCCGGATTCACCGAGAGCGACAAGCCTTGCACGCCCGTGATCGACAAGGGGCCTTACGGTTATGAACACGTCAACGCGGCCAAGCAGCGGCGCGATCCGAACTCGATGCTGAATTGGACCGAGCGCATCATCCGGATGCGCAAGGAAGTTCCCGAAGTGGGCTGGGGCGACTTCAAGGTGATCGCAACGGGCGATCCGGCGGTTCTCGTCATCCGCTATGACTGGCGCAACAATTCGGTGTTGTTCGTGCATAATCTTGACGAGAAACCGCGCGAGGTCTCGTTCGCCGTCGGCCTTCCCGGCGAAGCCGGCAAGCTCCTGGTCAACCTGTTGACCGAGGATCACAGCCCCGCCAACGAACGCGGCAGGCATATGCTGCTCCTCGACGCTTACGGATACCGTTGGTACCGCGTCGGCGGCCTCGATTATCTCTTGAAGCGCAGCGACCTCGACACCGAGGTAGCCCGCAAGGCCGGTCATCCGGCCCGAGCCGGCGCGGCGATGATCACGCCCTCATTGCCGCGCAAGTTCAGTTCGCCCTGCACATCTTCGCCTTGGCGGTCGAGGAATGTCGACAGCACGATCTCGTTGCCGAAGCCAATCGAACTCGCGGTGACCGAAACCGGTTCGGCGCCGAAATTGAGAGCAATGAGGATCGGCTCTCCGTCTCCGCTTCGGCGATAAAGCAGGATATCTCCCGGGGTGGCCAGCGGTTCGTAGGCACCGGTCACCAGCTGCGGCAACTTCATCCTGAGTGTGATCAGCGCCTTGTAGAGGTTGAGGATCGACTTGGTGTCAGCCTCGAGATTGACGACGTTCTCATGAACGAAATCGTCCGCCGGCGGCAGCCACGGCGTCACCGTTGAAAATCCCGCATGAGGCGATGCGTCCCATTGCATCGGCGTGCGGCAGCCATCGCGGCCGAGGCCCATGCCCGGTACGTTCTTCTCGAAGGGATCGCGCACCTGATCGGGCGCAATAGCGACCTGATGCATGCCGATCTCGTCGCCGTAATAAAGCGTCGGCGTTCCGCGCAGGGTCAACAGCAGCATTGCTGCGACCCTCACCTGCTCATGCCCGACCCGGCTTGCGATCCTGGGACGATCGTGATTGCCGAGCACCCAGTTCGGCCAAGCACCCGCCGGAAGCGCCTTCTCGTAGTCGGCGACGATTCTTTCGATCGAACGCGCACTCCACAGTGTCGACAACAGCGCGAAATTGAACGGCATCTGCGCGCCGGCAAGGTCGTTGCCGTAATAGGCGACGAGGCGGTGCAGCGGAAGATAAATTTCTCCGATCAAGACGCGCGACTCAAACTCTCCAGTCACGCAGCGCATCTCGGCGACGACCTCATGCACCTCCGGCTGGTCGGTCGAATATTGCATCACGATCTTTTCGTGCGGCGGTCG
This sequence comes from Alphaproteobacteria bacterium, assembly GCA_005884765.1. Lineage (GTDB taxonomy): Bacteria > Pseudomonadota > Alphaproteobacteria > Rhizobiales > Xanthobacteraceae > Bradyrhizobium. Next base: position 90,449 of record VAZV01000144.1, on the reverse strand, counting down.
GCCCTCGCGAAAATGCGGATTCGGCGGGTTATCGCGGAATTCGGCGTCCTTGATCAGATGCCAGATGACGTCAACGCGAAACCCGTCGACGCCCCTGCGCAGCCAAAATCGCATCACATCATAGATCGCCTCGCGCACCTCCGGGTTACGCCAGTTCAGGTCCGGCTGCTGGGCGAGGAACGCGTGATAATAATATTGACCCGTTGCGGCCTCGTACTGCCAAGCGCTGCCGCCAAATTCCGACAGCCAGTTGTTGGGCAGCCCGCCGTCCGGTCGGCCATCGCGCCAGATATACCAGTCGCGCTTTGGATTATCGCGAGAAGCTCGAGATTCGATAAACCATGGGTGCTGATCCGAAGTGTGGTTCGGCACAAGATCGAGGATCAGCTTGAGGCCGCTTTCATGGGTCGCGTTCACCAGCGTATCGAAATCGGCCATCGTACCGAACACAGGGTCGATGCCGGTGTAATCGGAGATGTCATAGCCGAAATCCGCCATCGGCGAAGGAAAAATCGGCGACAGCCAGATGGCGTCGATCCCCAATGCCTTCAGATAAGGCAATCGCTCGATGATCCCCCTGACATCACCGACCCCGTCCGCATTGGAGTCCTGGAATGACCGCGGATAGATTTGGTAGAAAATACCGCGCCGCCACCAGTCTTTGTCGATCTGATCCATGCTACCCGACTGCGTTCCAAATCCGATTGCGCGAGGCAACGCCAAACCATAGATAAGGTTCAGATCTCGGCGGAGCGGCAGCGAGAAATATGAGAACCGCCCGGCCATGCCTTGATCTGGGTCGGCTGCTCCGCCACATTCGCCAATCAATGGACTGACCTGTATGACCCAGCAAACCGAGACCAAGGCCAAAGCCGGCGCGATCATCGTTCCGGTGACGCTGTTCGAGCAGAACTGCACCATCCTCTGGCACGAGCCGACCAAGAAGGCCGTCGTGATCGACCCCGGCGGCGACGTGCCGAGGATCGAAGCCGCAATCAAAGAGACCGGGGTCACGGTCGAAAAGATCTGGCTCACGCACGGCCATATCGACCATGTCGGCGGCGCCGCGGAGCTGCGCGATGCATTGAAAGTGCCGATCGAGGGTCCGCATATCGCCGACAAGTTCCTGCTCGACAATGTGGTGGCGAGCGGCGCGCGGTTCGGCATCTCAGGCGTGCGCGATTTCGCGCCCGATCGCTGGCTCGAGGAGGGCGACAAGGTCTCGATCGGCGAATTGACCTTCGACATCCTGCATTGTCCCGGTCATTCGCCGGGCAGCGTGGTGTATTTCAACACCGAAATGCGCTTTGCCCATGTCGGCGACGTCTTGTTCAACGGCTCGGTCGGGCGCAGCGACATTCCCGGCGGCAATCACGCCACGCTGATCAAATCGATCAAGGACAAGCTGTTGCCGCTCGGCGACGATGTCGGATTCATCTGCGGCCACGGTGCGGGCTCCAGCATCGGCCAGGAGCGGATGACCAACCCGTTCCTCACCGGCGAACTATAAGCTCGACTTAGGCCCAAAGACGGAAGGCGGCCGGCAGCTATTTCATCAGGCCGGCGGCCGTGAGCGCGCGCGTGATGACGGCGCCGACATCGATGGGACGCCGGCCCTCGGGACGCGTAGGCTCCGCCTCGGCCTTCGGCTTGGGACCGTAATCCAGCGTCGTCAGCGGCCATAGCACTTTGGCGAGGTTCGGGACGGGGGCGGACAGCGGCGAAACCTCTGGAATCAGTTTGGCGCTTGGAGAAGCGGCCTTCGGCTGCTGGACCCGTTGGGTCAGGCCGAAGAAATTTGCGATGTGATAGGACGAGGAAATTCCGGCCTCGATCAGGAAGGCGCCTTCGGCGCCAATTCGTTGGCCGTTATCGGCCGTACCCAGCGGCGCGCCATGCGCCATATTGGTGATGGTGTAGGATTCGACGACGGTTTCACCGTCGGCATTCCACCAGATTTGCCGCGGATAGCCATCGACGGTGCCTTCCGACATCGGCGCCAGCGGCAAATGATGCACATCGAGCCACTGTTTGACGATCTCGTCGGCGTTGCCGGGATTGACCGTGCGGTCCGCGCTGCCATGCCATACCGATATCTTCGGCCACGGGCCTTTATGCCTTGATGCGTTGCGCACGGCATCGCCCAATTCCGCCGCCGGACGCGGCGCCGACGCCATCATGCCGCGCAACGCTTCGCGCATGTTGCCGGCGACACCAAAAGGCAGGCCCGCGATCACGGCGCCACCCGCGAACATTTCCGGATAGGTTGCGAGCATCACCGACGTCATCGCGCCGCCGGCGGAAAGTCCGGTGATGTAGACGCGGCGGCGATCGATGCCATGGATGGCGACCATCCGCGCGATCATGTTCCGGATCGAAAAGGCTTCGCCGCAGTCGCGCGCGGCGTCTTCCGGATTGAACCAGTTGAAGCAGGTGGCGGGGTTGTTGGTCGGCTGCTGCTCCGGCATCAGCAACGCAAAGCCGTAGCGCTTGGCAAGCGTCGACCAGCCGGCGCCGAGATCGTAGCCGGCGGCGGTTTGCCCGCAGCCATGCAGCACGACGACCAAAGCAGGCCGGTGCGGCACGCTGCCGGGCACGAACGAGAACATCCTGAGCGCACCGGGATTGGTCCCGAATGCGCCCGTCTCGACGAGAGGGCTGCGGACTTTGTGTCGCGCGCCTCTCCCAAGGCCCGCCACGCCGTTCAGCTTTGGCAAGCGCCTGAGAAACTCGACATTATTGGCAAGGGACAATGGTCGCTCCTTGGTGAGTGATTCCAACTCAACCAAGTATAGATAGTTGTTGCAGTGCGAAATAAAAAGACCGTGTGCTGTCAATCCCCAGGATTTGAATAAGTTAACGGTATCAGGCAGCCGCGCGGCGCATCCACGACAGAAATACGACGGCGGCAATAATCGACAACGCAAACAGCGCTGACGATGCAAACATTGCGTATTGCGCAGAGTGCGCAGCGTTGATCGCAAAGAATACCGCGCCGATCGCGGCCACACCGGTAGCGTTAGCGATTTGCGCCGTGGTGCCGTACACGCCGGAGCCTGAACCCGCGCTGGCGGGTTTCACCGTCGAAAGCACGGCGCTGGACAATGGCGCCATCACCAGCCCTTGACCGTAACCGAAAACGCTCAGCATCAGCGCCAGCAACCACGCCGACGGCGCCTTGAGGGTTGCGACCGCCAGCACCAGCACCGCGAGGCCCGCGATCTGGATGGCGCAGCCCTCGATCAGCACCAGCGTGCCGCGATGTCGTGCCCGCGCGCTACTCAGCCGCGAGGCAATCACGAAGGTCAGCGCCAAGGGCACAAACACCAGGCCCGCCTGCAGCGGCGGGATCTGCAGCGCCTTCTGCATGAACATGGTCATGACCAGATAGAACGACAAATTAGCGCAGAAAAAGAAGAATGCGGCGCCGAGGCCTCGCATGAAGGCCGCATCCGATAAGAGCGCAAGATCGATCAACGGCATGCCGCCGCGGCGCGCCACCGCGCGTTCGAGCCGCACGAAGGCGGCGACGATCGCAACGCCCGCAGCCATCACCAGCCACACCCACGGCGCCCACAGCACGTCGTGCCCGAATAACAACGGCCCGATCAGGCACAATAAGCCGGTGAACAGCACAATCGCGCCCGGAATATCGAGCCGCGTGTCAGCCCGGCGCGCTACCTGCGGCATGATCCGCAAACCGGCGGCGACGATGATCAGGCCGAACGGCACGTTGACAAAGAACACCACGCGCCAGCCGAGCCCCAGCAGATCGAGCGTCACCAGCACGCCGCCAAGGGCAAAGCCGGCGGCGCCGGCAAGTCCAAGCACGATACCGTAAATGCCGAAGGCGCGCCCGCGCTGGTCGTCGGCAAACAGCAAATGCAGCGTGGCGAGCACCTGCGGCACCATCAGCGCCGCGGTCGCGCCTTGCGCGAGCCGCGCCGCGATCAGTTCACCACCTGATTGCGCCAATCCGCACCACAGCGAGGTTATGGAAAAGCCGAGCACGCCGCCGATGAAAACGGCCTTGGTGCCGTAGATGTCGCCAAGCCGACCGCCGGTGACCACCAGCGTCGCATACGCGATCAGGTAGATCGCGATCACGGATTCGATTTGCGCCGGGCTCGCATGCAGTTCGACCGCAATCGTCGGGATCGCGACATTGACGATGAAGGCGTCGACACCGAACATGAACTGTGCCGCGACGACGATTGCGAGCACCCACCAGCGCCGCGAGGTATCCACGCGCGGCGATACGATCTGATGCATGGGAAAGAACCTGTTTGGAGTTCCGTCGGGTCAGATATGTCAGCGTTCGATCATCGGCGCGATTACCTCGCAGGTAAGGATCGCTTTCGCGATTGGCCCGGTTGCTGCATGGCAAGCGATGCTTGGGGCCCGAGCGAGCCCGGAGTCGGCCTTGGCCGTCGCGAGCATGCTTCGTGAGGACGGCCAGGCTTTGTTTCCCGCCCTCGGAGCTTTAAGGTAGCGCGGAATGACTGCGCGAAAGCCCACAATACTGCTCAGCGAAGGCTCGAGCCTGTCGTCGCGCGAGGCCATCACGGCGCTGGGGCTCGCTGGCCACCGGGTCGAACTGATGTCCAGCGATCCGTTGTGCCTCGGGCGGTTCTCGCGCTTTGTCAGGCGGGTCCATCGCTCGCCCGCCTCCGGCGCCGACGCGGACGGTTATCTCGCCGCGGTGATGGATGTCGTCAAATCATGCTCGATCGACGTGCTGCTGCCGGTGCATGAGCAGGCCTTTCTGTTCGCCGCCGCGCGCAAAAAACTTCCAGCCGGCCTCGGCGTTGCGCTTGCCGATTTCGAAGCGTTCGAGCAGCTGCAAAGCAAGGCCGGCCTCGCCGCGTTCCTGACACGGCTCGACGTGGCGCAGCCTGCAACGGAAGTTGTGCGCTCGGCTGACGAACTTGCAAGACCCCGGCCCTATCCGTTCTTCGTCAAGGCAGCTTTCGGTACTGCAAGCACTGGTGTGTGGTGCGTCAGCGACGAGCGCCAGCGCGACGCGCTCCTGCAAAGCTTCGAACAGAGCAATGCCTTCGCCGAGGGCCTCGTGGTGCAGGCCGCCATATCCGGCGCACTGGAGCGCACGCAGGCGGTGTTCGACCGCGGACGTCTCGTCGCCTGTCATATCTATCGTCAGATCGCCGAGGGTCCCGGCGGCGGCGACCTGCTCAAGCTCAGCGTCGTCAGACCTGAAGTGCGCAAGACCGTGATGCGAATAGGGCAGGCACTGAAGTGGCACGGCGCGCTGTCGTTCGATTACATCCACGACGATGCGACGGCAAAATCCTATTTCATCGACGCCAATCCCCGCCTGGTCGAGCCGATGAATGCCTGGTTTGCCGGCGTCGACCTGCCCGGCGCCCTGTTGCAGATTTCGCTCGGCAAGACACCGCCGGTGCAAGCGGAGGGTCGCGCCGGCGTGCTGACCCGCCTTGGATTGATGGGGATCCTGGATGCCGCGCGGTGGCGCCAGCGCCGGCGCGACATTTTATTGGAAATCGGGTTCGTCAGCCTGGGCGCGGGACGATATCGCGGCACGCGCGAGGAGCTAGTGCCGCTATGGACCGATCCATATTGCGCCATCCCGCTGGCTGTGGTGATCGCGCGGCTCTTGCGCCATCCCCAGGCTGCCAGCCGGTTCGCGGCATCGACGGTTGAGGCCTACAGCCTGACGCCGAAGGCGATCCATCGGCTGCGCGCATGGCAGCATTCCGCCTGACGGCATTGTCTGAGCAATTGCCTTGCTCCTTGCGAGCACGTAGCCTGCGGCACACTCAAGAAAATCCGCGATCAACGAGAAAATCCGGTTCGGAGAGAAACCAATGGCGCGCCTCAAGTTCGGAGCCTTCCTCGCCCCGCATCACCCGATCGGCGAGCATCCGATGCTGCAATTCCGCCGCGACCTCGATTTCGTCGACCAGCTCGACGCGCTCGGCTATGACGAATTCTGGTGCGGCGAGCACCATTCCTCGGGCTGGGAAACCATCGCCTCGCCGGAGATGTTTCTGGCCGCTGCCGGCGAGCGCACCAAACGCATCAAGCTCGGCACCGGCGTGATCTCGCTGCCCTACCATCACCCCTTCAATGTCGCCCAGCGCATGGTGCAGCTCGACCACATGACCGGAGGCCGCGCCATCTTCGGCTCGGGCCCGGGCGCGCTCGCCTCCGACGCGCATACGCTCGGCATCGACCCAATGACGCAGCGCGACCGCCAGGACGAGGCGATCGCGATCATCCGCCGATTGTTCAAGGGCGAGCGCGTTACCGCCAAAACCGACTGGTTCGTCATGAACGATGCAGCGCTGCAAATCCTGCCCTTGCAGGAGGATATGCCGTTCGTGGTGGCGTCGCAGATTTCGCCTTCCGGCATGACGCTCGCGGGCAAATACGGCATCGGCATCATCTCGCTGGGCTCGATGTCGACGCAGGGGTTGATGGCGCTGCCGACGCAATGGGGTTTTGCCGAGGACGCCGCCAAGAAGGCCGGCACCACGGTGAGCCGCGCCGACTGGCGCGTGCTGCTGTCCTGGCACATCGCGGAGACCCGCGAGCAGGCCCATCGCGAGGCCGGTGCCGGGCTGATGCGCTGGCACAACGAATATAATGTCGGCACCTTGATGCGGCCGGGACTGGAGACGTTCAAATCGCCGGAGGACGCAATCGAGAAAACCGCCGGCGGCCCGGCGGCCGCCTCCACCATCGGCACGCCCGATGATCTGGTCAAAACCATCAAAAACCTGATGGAAGTTTCCGGCGGCGTCGGCACCATCGTTGGCTTTGCCCACGACTGGGCGAACGTGGAAAACACACGCCGCAGCTGGGACATGGTGGCGCGCTATGTGATCCCGGAAATCAACGGCTATCTTACGAAGCTGCGCGAGTCGAACAAATTCGTGATCGAGAACCGTGCGGTGTTCGATCGCGCCGGACAAGCGGTGATGGCCAAGATCATGGAAAACGAAAAAGCCGCCGCAGCCTTGTCGCTGACCGGTCCCGGCCGTGTCGCGATCCCCGCCGTCAACGCGCCGGATTTGCAGAAGGAAGCCGCGAAACGGAAGGCGTGAGGGGCGCTGTGATTTCTACAACCGGTTAGCCGATTTCGTCGGCAAGGCGCGTAGCATTTGCGGTCGCTGCGAAAGGGCGCGTCATGGCAGATCACGAGCATTGGCAGCTGGATGCCAGCACGCCCGAGTTATACGAACGCTACCTGGTGCCCGCGATCACCTCCATTTGGGCGGCCGACCTTCTTGACCGCATCCCTCTGCGGCCAAATGAAACTGTGCTCGACATCGCCTGTGGGACCGGGGCGGTAATCCGTCTGGCTGCCACGCGAGCACAGGGCGGCCGTCTCGTCGGACTCGATCTCAATTCGGCAATGCTGGCCGTGGCGCGGGCGGCAGCGCAAACCGGTCCCCCCATCGAATGGGTGGAAGGCAGCGCGCTCGATTTGCCTTTCCCCGCGAAATCTGTCGACGTGGTATTTTGTCAATTGGGATTGCAGTTCTTCCCCGACCGGCCGCTGGCCTTGCGGGAAATGCGACGCGTTCTTCGACCCGGCGGACGCGTAGGCTTGAGCGTATACAGCGCGATCGAGCGGACGCCGGCAGCTTACGCTTTCGTGCAGGCGCTCGATCAGCATCTCGGAGCGAGCGCGTCCAGGACAAAACGGGCGGAACACGTTTTTCCCGATCCGGAGGAAATCAAATCCCTGCTTAGCGAGGTTGGTTTCCACCATGTCGACGTCGCGACCGTGACCAAGCAAATAGAATTTCCGTCGATGCTCGACTACGTCAGATTTCAACTGATAGCGACGCCAATGGCGGCGTTGCTCAGGGATAAGAGCCCGACCGAACGCGACCGGGCAATTCATGCCATGGCAACTGACGCCGCATCCCGGATCGATCCCGCCATGCTTCACAATGGCAAACTATCGTTTCCGCAGAAATCGCACGTCGCGATCGCCGGCGGTTGACGGCAAGCTGGCGCGTCGGCCCTTTACAGGTTCGTGCGGAGAACTTGCGCCCGGTCTCACTCGATCACCTCATCGGCGCGGGCGAGCATGGTCGCCGGCACCTCAAGGCCGAGGTCCTTTGACGTCTTCAGATTGATCAGCAGTTCGAATTTCGTCGGCCCCTGGACGGGAAGGTCTTCCGGCTTGTCGCCGCGGAGTATCCGGTCGACATAGCCCGCCGCCTGCCGAAACAGTTCGGGAATGCTGATGCCGTATGAAATCAGCCCTCCTTCTGTCACAAAACTGCGGAGCGCATAGATGGCGGGAATGCGATAGCGGTCGGCCAGCTGGACGATCAATTTGCGATGTCCCGCGATGAAGGGATCTGGCGGAAGGATGAGCCCGCTGTCCGATTCCTTGGCCAGCATCCCCGCGGCATCTTCGATCTCCGCGGGCGTGAAAATGGGGACGGCAAGCACTTCGACGCCGAGCTTTTTTGCACCCCCTGCGGCTGCGCGCGACAAAAGCATCGAACCCGAATTGGCGGGATTAAAGAGCACTCCAATATGTCGCACGCGAGGCGCTATTTCTTTGAGTAGTTCAATCCATTTCGGTCCGAGGGATGGCTCGAGGACGGTGAAGCCGGTCATGTTACCGCCCGGATGTGCAAGGCTTTGAACGAAAGCTTCGGCGACCGGATCGCTCGACCCAATAAAAACAATTGGCAGGCTACGGGAAGCCGACTGCATCGCCGCGGCTGACTGATCGCTATTGGCAAGAACTACCTCGGGTTCGAATTTCATCAAACCCGCGATCTGCGACTTGATCCATTCGAGATCGCCCACACCCCAGCGAAAGTCGATCAGCAGATTGGTCCCGACCTTCCAACCGCTCGCCTCGAGGCCCTCGCGAAAGGCCTGCGCTCGAAGCTGACCTTCCCGGTCGCTTTCCGCGTAAAGCATCAAAACGCCGACGCGACGCATCCGTCCCGACTGCTGGGCCAGTGCAGCGATCGGCCAAAGAGAGGCGGACGCCGCCGCGCCGCCTGTGACGGCGATGAAATCACGTCGCTTCATCGGCTTGCCTCGGCCCCGACTGATATCGATTGCGAGCCTAACACGGCCCGCGGCTCTGTGGCGCGATTTGGATCAGGTGGATGCCACCCGTCTCCGGGAAGCCTTTGCCGAGACGAGACAAGGGGTTATTTACCAGCCGCAATTAGATCCGGCCCATTGCGTCCATGTATTTATGTTGCGACAAGGCTGCCGTCGGGCGGATAATATCCCCTCGACCAGAGGTCAACAGGAGCCATAGCCATGTCGATGCAGAATCTGGCTTCTCCCGCGATCAGCTTTAAGCCGCCGAAGCGCAATTCGCTGACGCATATTCCGGGCGACGAGGGTTGGCCGATCATCGGCAAGACGCTTGAAGTGTTGGCCGATCCCAAGGGCCATATCGAAAAGCACGCCGCCAAATACGGGCTCGTCTACCGCAGCCACCTGTTCGGCGAGACCAGCCTCGTGTTCCTCGGCCCCGAGGCCAACGAGCTCGTGCTGTTCGACCAGGCCAAGCTGTTCTCCTCAACCCATGGCTGGGCCATCGTTCTCGGCCGGCTGTTTCCGCGCGGACTGATGCTGCTCGATTTCGACGAGCATCGCCTGCACCGGCGCGCGCTTTCGGTCGCCTTCAAATCCGGCCCTATGAAGTCGTATCTTGCGCAGCTCGATGCCGGGATTGCGGCGCGCGTTGCGCAATGGAAGGCGCAGCCGGGTTCGATGCTGTTCTATCCCGCGATGAAGCAGCTTACGCTCGACCTCGCCGCGACCTCATTCCTCGGCGCCGATATCGGACCCGAGGTCGACGAGATTACGCGCGCCTTTATCGACATGATCGCAGCCGCGGTCGCCCCGATCCGCAAGCCGCTGCCGGGCACGCAGATGGCCCGCGGCGTCAAGGGCCGCAAACGCATCGTCGCTTATTTCTCAGAGCAGATTCCGATCCGCCGCGAGAAGGGCGGCCAAGACCTGTTCTCGCAATTATGCCGCGCCACCCATGAGGACGGCGCATTGTTGTCGACGCAGGATATCGTGGATCACATGAGCTTCCTGATGATGGCGGCCCATGACACCCTGACCTCGTCGCTGACATCGTTCGTGGCAGCACTTGCCGCTCATCCGCAGTGGCAGGACAAGCTGCGCAACGAAGTCGCAAGCCTCGGCCTCGCGCCGGGCGAACCGACCACGCTCGACAAGCTCGAAGCCATGCCGATGTGCGAAATGGCTTTCAAGGAAGCGATGCGGATGAAACCGCCGGTGCCCTCGATCCCGCGCCGCGCGGTCGCCGATTTCACATTCATGGACTACGCGATCCCGGCCGGCACGCTGATCGGCATCAACCCGCTGTTCACGCATCATATGCCGGAGATCTGGCCCGATCCCGAGACGTTCGATCCGATGCGCTTCACCGATGAGGCGCAGCGGGCTCGCCACCGCTTCGCCTATGTGCCATTCGGCGGCGGCGCCCATATGTGCATCGGGCTGCACTTCGCCTACATGCAGGCAAAATGCTTCACGCGGCATTTCCTGCAAAACCTCAACGTCGCGCTGGAGCCTGGCTACAAGCCGGAGTGGCAGATGTGGCCGATCCCGAAGCCGCGCGACGGCTTGCGGGTGACGCTGAGGCCGGTGTAGGGCGTACGCTTCCAACGTCGTCATCGCCCGGCATAGCCGTCCGAAGGACGGCGTCGCTTCCGCTCGCCTATGCTGGGCGACCCAGTATCCAGAGATGATTGTGATTGAGCCGCGAAGGCGCAGCGTACTGGATCCCCCGCTTTCGCGGAGGATGACAATCTGCTACCTGCCCTGATCGAATGCCTTGCGCAGCGCGACATAGCCCTGCTGCTGCTGCGTCCAGTTGCGGCCGCCGGTGATGGCGCCATCGACCACGAGATCATGGCCGTTGATGAAGCCTGACTCGTCACTGGCGAGAAATACCGCGGCCTGCGCGATATCCTCAGGCAGCCCGGCGCGCGGGATCGGCTGCGCGGTCTTGTAGACCTCGCGCATCACATCGGGCGTCTTCTCGGCGGCCTCGACTGACAGGCCGAGCGCCTTGCCGAAAATGCCGGTGGCGATCGCGCCGGGGGAGATCGAGTTGACGCGGATACCGGATTCGCCAAGCTCCATCGCGACACATTTGGTGAGATGGATCACCGCGGCCTTGGCGGCGCCGTAGACCACCGAGGACGAGAAGCCGGCAAGCCTTCCGGCGATGCTGCCATTGTTGATGATGCTGCCGGACCCCTGCTTTTTCATGTAGGGCGCGGCGTGCTTCATGCCGAGCAAGACGCTGCGGACCAACGTCGCCATCGCGGCATCGAAGCGCGCGACTTCGAGCCCCTCGATGCCGCCGGTTTGTGCCGGGCCGCCCGCATTGTTGAACAGGCAGTCGAGGCGGCCGAACTTCTCGACCGCCAGCGCAATCAGCGCGCGCATCTGCTCCTCGAGCGTGACATCGGTCTGGCGGAAAACACAGTTGGCGCCGAGCTTTTTGGCCAATGCCTCGCCGTCCGCGACGCGGCGGCCGGCGATGACGATTTTCGCGCCTTCGGCCACGAATATTTCGGCCGTGCGCAGTCCGATGCCGCTGGTTGCCCCGGTGATGACAGCGACTTTGCCGGTGAGCCGTCCCATATGCTCGTCCTTTCAATTTAGCCAAACCGCAATTGAACCAATATTCCCGCAGGCCGGCGACAACCGCAAGCTATGCTTGCGAGAGCGGAACGCGTATTTTCCGCGGGACCGGCCTTATTTTGGATTCGCTGATCGCGTGAAGTGACGCCACCCATGAAGAAATTGATCGAGGAATTCAGGCACGGCTGGCAGGGGATTTCTCAACCGTCGCTACCTTTCAGCATCGGATTTGCAACGTGCTGCCTGGCGCTTGCGACGCTGGCACGCTGGGGCCTGGCGGAGATCCGGCCTGACGTGTTCTTCACGCCCTATTTGCCCGCCGTGTTCTTTGCCACCGCGGTCGGCGGAGCGCGGATGGGAGTTGTGACGGCGATTGCCAGTGGCGTGCTTGGGGTCACCGTCAATTTCGGCGATACAAGGGCCGATCCCGCGAGGCTTGCGCTGCTGCTGATTTACTGGGTGGTATGCGGCTTCACAATATGGGGCGTGGCCCATTATCGATCGATCGTCGCAGAGCAGCGCCGGATTTCGAAGCGCCTGATCCAGGAGGAGGAGTACCGGAAGCTTTTGGTCGACGAGCTCCAGCACCGGCTCAAGAACAAGTCGTCGACGATCCACGCGGTGCTGCACCAGGTCTTGCTGGATCAACCGCAAATCTGGGCCGGCATCGATCACCGGATACGGGCGCTGTCGGCGACCGACGACCTGATCGCAAAGGTCGACGGCAGCGGCTGCGATATCAAGGATCTATTGCTGTCCGAACTCGGCCCTTACGGCCATGTGCGGTTTACGCTGAACGGCAATCCGCTGTTCCTTCCTGCCAAGCTGGCGGTAAGCCTGGCGCTGATCTTCCACGAGCTCGCCACCAACGCCGGCAAATACGGCGCGTTTTCGTCCGCGCGCGGGCTGTTGCAGGTGTCGTGGTCGGTGACCGACGACCGCCTTAATGTGACATGGGACGAGACCGAGGGTCCCACAATCGACAATGTCGGCAGCCCCGGCTTCGGGACCAAATTGCTCAGATCGGCGCTGCTTGCTTTCGACGGCAAGACCGAAATCGCCTATTTGAAGACCGGTGTTCATTGCACCATGCAGTGCCGCGTGCCGCGCACCGACATCGCTGCTCCGGCTTTCGTGAGAGAGCGCCGTTGACGTTCTGTTAATGACAAGTAGCGGCGCCTCCACGCCCGCAGGGTTTAATGTCCGGGCAGCCGTCTGTTTCTTAGTTCTGCTTAACCAAAACTAAGAGGGAAATCATCACAGTCGGGGCTGCCATGCAAAGCCGCCCCGCACATGACCTGCCGATCGCCGCGTCGCACGACGAGCGCGAGCACGCGGCGGAAACCGAGCTCAATATCCTGAGAGACGTGCTCAGGATGCTGCCTGCAGGTGTCACGATTCAGGACGAGCACGGCGAATTCCTGCTGGTCAATGACGCGGCTGCGGCGCAGCTCAGGATTGCCGGCGGCGAGGCCACCGCGCCGCCTTCGCAAGGATTAAACCAACGCCGCGAAGCCGGACTCGAATTGCTTCGCGGTGGCCGCCCGGCGATCGCCGAGGAACACATCACCGACGGCCGCGCCAAACAGGTCTTGCTGACCTCGCATCGCGTGGTGCGCATCGCCGACCGCAACCTCCTGCTGTCGGCTTCCACCGACATCAGCGAGCAAAAGGCCTTCGAGGATCAGTTGTTCCGTTCGGCCTACTACGACGAATTGACCGACTTGCCGACCCGGCGCGTGATTGAACATCGCGCCGCCAGCCTGCTCAACCGCGACGGGGCAGAAGAGAAATTCGCCCTCGCGTTTCTCGACATCGATAATTTCAAGCACATCAACGACTATTACGGCCACGGCATCGGTGATGCGCTGCTGGTGGAGGTCGCCAAGCGGCTCGGACGGGATTTGCGTGAAACCGACATGCTGTCCCGGATCTCCGGCGACGAGTTCCTGCTGCTGCTCAGTCCAATCCAGGACGAGCATGAGGTGGCGGAATACATCCGCTCGACGCTGGAGCGCGTGACCGCGCCGTTTTTCATCGACGGATCGGAGATCTTCGCCTCGACCTCGATCGGCGTCAGCCTTTATCCGGATCACGGCAGGAGTTACGGCGTGCTGTGCCAGAACGCCGATATCGCGATGTATCGCGTCAAGAGCAGCGGCAAGGGCGCGGTGGCTTTTTTCAGCGCCAGCATGGAGCGCGAAGCGCAGGCGCGGATCAAGGTCGAACAGTCGCTACGACATGCGATCCTGGAAAAGCGCTTTTGCTGCGCCTTTCAGGCCAAGTTCGACATCAGAACCAAAGCCGTCAAGGGCATCGAAGCGCTGGTGCGGCTGCGCGACGACGAAGGCGTGATTCAGGCCCCGGGCACCTTCATCAACCTGGCCGTCGAGCTGGGGCTGATCGACGAACTTACTTTTCTCGTGCTGGCGGAGATCGTGAAGTCGATCGATCTGATCAACGAGACTTTCGGTCCCGAGACCACAATCAGCATCAACATTGCGGCCAAGCAGGCCGGCAATGCGGAATTCATGCGCTCGTTCGCGCGGGCGCTGGAGCGCACCGGTTTCCCCCGCCGATTCATGATCGAGGTGACGGAAGATGCCTTCGTCGCCAAGACCCACTTCCAGACGGAAATCCTGCCGATTTTCCGTCAACTCGGCGTCGGCATCTCGATCGACGATTTCGGAATCGGCTACTCGTCGCTGTCGGCGCTCGCCGACATCACCGCCGACGAGATCAAGATCGACCGCTCCTTCATTACCGACATTCATAAACGGCCGCGCAGCCAGGGCATCTTGCGGGCGATCGAATCCTTGAGCGAAGCACTCGGCATGAACGTCATCGCCGAGGGCGTCGAGTCCTTTGAGGAACTGGCCTATCTGCAGGCCGCGACCAAAATCCGCTGCGCGCAGGGTTTTTATTTTGCGCCGCCGATCTTCCTGGAAGAGCTCAGGCCCGCTACCCAGCTTGCCAGCGAAGCGCGCGCCAGCATGGCGAGCCGGCCGCAGGAGGCGACGCGCGCCTCCTATTCGCGCGGGTATGGCTACCGGCGTTGACGCGCGCATCCCCCTGCTTGCGACTGCTAAGTATCGATTAAGCCTTAAGTAACCGGTTTTCCTAACTGCTGTGCCATCTGTGCATTGTATGCATGTAGCTCCGGAGCCGGGGAATGCACGCATTAATCTCCACCCTTTGGGGCAGAATGTCCCGAACCACTGCGACTGGGCCGCATCTCATTGCCGCGTCGATACGGCGGGGCCCAGTGCTTTGGCTGACAGTCTGCGGCGGCTTCCTGGTCGCGGCGATCATCATCGGCACCATCGCGATGGTCGGCGAGTTCCGCGAGCGCGCGCTGACCAACGGCGAACGCGAGCTGGAAAATACCGTGTTGCTGCTTGCCCGTCACTTCGACCAGCAGCTCGAGGATTCCGAAATCGTCGCCAACGATTTGATCTCCCGGATGCAGATTTCCGGGATTGCTTCGCCCGCGGCGTTCAAGGAACGGATGTCCACCGCCGAGGCCCATGAGATGCTGAGGTCCAGGATCAGCAATCTCTCTTATATCGGCGAGGTCACGATCTTCGATTCGGAAGGACAGATGATCAACTCGTCGGCCGCCTGGCCGGTGCCGTCGATCAACGTTGCCGACCGGGAATATTTCAAGGCTTTCAAGTCGAACCCGCAATCGGACGCGGTGACGGCCGAACCGGTTCGCAGTTACATCACCGGCGGCTGGACCACCGTAATCGCCCACCGGCTGACCGGGCGCAACGGCGTGTTTTTGGGTGCCGTCACAAGGCGCCTGGACCCCGACAGTTGCGAGAGATTCTTCGCCTCCGTCGCGCTCGGACCGGGTGCGGCGATCTCCATGTTCCATCGCGACGGCACCATGCTGGCACGTTACCCGCACATCGATTCGATGATCGGGAAGAAGCTCAGGTCGGCGCCATTGTTGCAGAATGTGCTGGTCAAGGGCGGGCGGCAGACGCTGCGTATACAAAGTCCGGTCGACCACCAAGACCGGCTCGGCTCCGCGGCCGAGCTCAGCCATTTCCCGATGGTGATTGTCGCGACCAACACCGTTGCGGCCGCACTGTCGGACTGGCGCGAGCAAACCAGGCTTCTGATTGTGGCCGCAGCGCTGTCGGCGTCGATCCTTGCCTTCATCCTCTATTCAATCGTGCGGCAGATCAACCGGCAGAATCAGGAATCCCAGCGGCGGCTGGAGTCCGAAAAACATCGGCTGGATACCGCGCTCAACAACATGACGCAGGGCCTCGTGCTGTACGACGCTTCCGCCCGCGTGGTAATTTGCAACCAGCGCTATATCGACATGTATGGGCTGTCGACCGAAATCGCGAAGCCTGGCTGCCATTTCTACGATCTGATCCAGCACCGCAAGGACACTGGATCCTACGATGGCGACGTTCACGAATTTTGTTCAGACATCATGCGCAACGTCGCCCAGGGCAAGGTCTCCTCGACCGTCATGGAATGCGGCGACGGACGCGCATTCATGATCGTCAACAAGCCCTTGACGAAAGGCGGATGGGTCGCGACCATTGAGGACATCACGGCACGCCGCAATCTCGAACAAGAACGCGACCGCAACTATGCATTCCTGCGCCAGATCATCGATCACATACCCACCCAAATCACCGTCAAGGACGTCCGCGATCACCGCTACGTGCTGGCAAACCGTGTGGCCGAGATCCACTTCGGCTTGCCGTGCGATGCGATCGCCGGCAAAACCGCCTTCGACCTGTTTCCGAAAGCTGCCGCCGAAATCATCGCCGCCGACGATGCGAGGGCGCTGCAATCGCCCGATGGCCTGTTCCTGGATGTCGCTCCCGCGCAAAGCCTGACGCAGGGCCAGCGCTATGTCACCTCAAGGCGGATCGGCATTCCGGATCAGACCGGCGAGACGCGCTATATCATCAATGTCGTCGAAGATGTCACCGAACGGCGGCGCGCCGACGAGAAGATCGCGCGCATGGCGCATTACGACGCGCTCACCGATTTGCCGAACCGGGCGATGTTCCGCGCGCAAATCGAGCGCGAATTAGCGAAGACCGGCCGTGGCGAGCAGTTCGCGTTGCTTTATATCGACATCGACGAGTTCAAGGGCATCAACGACTCGCTCGGACATCACGTCGGTGACGAACTGTTGAAGACCTTGGCGGCCCGCATCCGGGGCTGCCTCAAGGAGACCGACCTGGTCGCACGGCTCGGCGGCGACGAGTTTGCGGTGATCCAGACGGCGGTCGGAAGCACCGCTGAGGTGACGGAATTCGTAACGCGAATTCATGATGCGATCCGCCAGCCCTATCAGTGCCTCGGTCACCAGCTTTCAACCGATGCCTCTATCGGCATTGCGCTGGCGCCACAGCATGGCACCGAGCTCGACCAGCTCATCAAGAACGCCGATCTTGCGATGTATGCCGCCAAGGCCGAGGGGCGGCGCACCCACCGCTTATTCGAGCCGGCCATGCACGCCAGCGCCAAGGCCCGGCTTTCCATGGAACTCGACCTGCGGCAGGCGATGGTCGACGGCAGCTTCGAGATCCATTACCAGCCCGTCGTCGATCTCCAGCGTGACGAAGTGTCGGGGTGCGAGGCGTTGCTGCGCTGGCGTCATCCCGAACGCGGCATGGTCTCGCCGGCCGAATTCATTCCGGTTGCGGAAGACACCGGCCTGATCAACGAACTCGGCGATTGGGTACTCAGGACCGCTTGCGCCGAGGCTGTTTGCTGGCCGGATCATGTCCGCCTCGCCGTCAACGTTTCGCCGGTTCAGTTCAAATGCGCGACGCTGGCGCTGAAGGTCACCAGCGCGCTTGCCGCTTCCGGGCTGCCGCCGCGGCGGCTGGAGCTCGAGATCACCGAGGCCGTCCTGATCGGCGACGACGAGGCTGCGCTCGCCATCCTGCATCAGCTGCGCGACATCGGCGTGCGCATTGCGCTTGACGATTTCGGCACCGGCTACTCCTCGCTGAGCTATCTGAAGCGCTTCCCGTTCGACAAGATCAAGATCGATCGCAGCTTCGTCACCGACATTGCGCACGCCGGAGGCTCATCCGCGATCGTGCAGGCCGTGGTCAACATCGCGGCCTCCCGCAACATGGCGACGACGGCGGAAGGCGTCGAGACCGAACCGCAAAAGCAAATGCTTCGCACCTTGGGCTGCACCGAGATGCAGGGCTATTTGTTCAGCGCCGCCAAGCCCAGCGCGGAAGTGAGGAAGCTGCTCGGTACGGGCGGCGGAACTGCAGCCGCGGTGGCTTAGCGATTCCAGCGGCGCTATCGTTGCCGGCAAGAACTGCAACTATCGCCGTTGCCGCCCCGGGGTCTATAAGAGCCGGCAACAAACCCTCGCGCGACGGGTCCTCGCATGCAGCCTGTGTCCATCCTCCTCAACATCTTCTGGATTTTGATCGGCGGCGCCTGGATGGCCTTTGGCTGGCTAATCGCCGCCATCGTCATGGCCATCACGATTATCGGCCTGCCGTGGGCGCGCGCGGCGTTCAATATCGCCGTCTATACCTTGCTGCCATTCGGCTCGAAGGCGCTGCGCCGCGACGAAGTCACCGGCCAGCCGGATATCGGGACCGGCCCGCTCGGCGTGATTGGCAATCTGATCTGGCTCATGCTTGCCGGCTGGTGGCTCGCGCTCGGCCACCTTGTCACCGCGATCATCCTGGCCGCGACGATCATCGGCATCCCCTTCGCATGGGCGCATCTGAAGCTTGCCGGCATAGCGCTATGGCCGATCGGCAAGGTCATCGTGCCTGCCTGATACCGCCACATTCCAGCGGGCCCATAGACATCGCTCCTGGGCCCGGTTGCGCGTTCCGTGAAGCGCCGTCGACGGGTTGAACCGCGCTGGACAACCCGGAGCAAGGCCGTTGCCGATATCAGGCCAATCGGCTAAACGAGGCACCTAATGCACCCGTAGCTCAGCTGGATAGAGCGTTGCCCTCCGAAGGCAAAGGTCACACGTTCGAATCGTGTCGGGTGCGCCATTTCGTTGCAAACGCAGGCCTCGCCAGCATATGCCCTTCAGGCAGGATGTCTCGCTGTCGCGCCGGTTGCCGCAGCCCCCGCCAAAAATATCGAAAACAACCCCATGCAAAGTAGCACGCGGTCGCCGGCGCCAACGCTTTGAGCCGACACTTGACACGTCGGGCAAATCAGCAGCACTGGTTCATCATCGCATAATCGATTAAACGACCGCGGGCGCGGAAGGGCGCGTGCTCGGCGTGACGTCAGGCGAAACGGCCTCACCTATATCGGGCGCTGCATTGTGACGGCTTCGATGCATCGATGCGATCATGTTTCGCGTGGGGACCGTTGAAGACGATCTGCCGATGGAAGTCGAACGCGGCCACCAAGTGAAAGTCTCTTCCTGCGAACCGCGCTGGCGGCCGCCTCCACTTCCCCGCGGCATCGATCACCGGTCCCGGTGGCCTCTGGATCAACATAGCCATCGTAGAATTCACGGTCGTTTTCGGCTGAAGCCTTCAATGCCTGATCCTTGAGATCAGACAATTCCTTGATGACATTTTTTCATTCATCCGTGTACCACTCCGAACTATCTGCGGGGACTGCCCAAGCAGCGTCTTGACTCTATGTGATATATACATCACCTTTGTGATGTCAATATCACAAAAGTGATTTATGGGAAAGCTCAGCGGGAAGATTGCCCTGATTACCGATGGGAATAGCGGGATCGGACTGGAAAGTGCGCGAGTGTTTATCGAAGAAGGCGCCCGCGTTTTCCTAACGGAGCGCAACCGCGAAACGCTTGACGCCGGAGCGCGCAGTGTCGGCTCGCAGGCCATCACCATACGGAGGACGCAGAAAACGTCCCGGGAGATCGACAAGCTGTTCGCCGCAATCGCCGGTCAGGTCGATGGCCTCGACATCCTGTTCGTCAACGCTGGCGTGGGGCGCGCGACCCCCGCTGGGCCAGGCGCCCGAAGCGGTCTTCGACGAACTCTTCGCCGTCAACGTGAAGGGCGTGTTCTTCACCGTCCAGGCGGCGCTGCCGCTACTCAAGCCAGGAAGCACAATCATCCTCAATGCTTCCGCTGGTGCTTACAATGGCTCGCTGGCTACGCTGCTTCGAAAGCCGCTGTGCGCTCTTTGGCGAGGGGCTTCTCGGCGGATCTCGTCAAGCGCGGCATCCGCGTGAATGTGCTCAGCCCCGGCCCGACGGCAACGCCGGTCTGGGAGAGGACCGGCGTGCCCGCCGACATAGTCGAACCGACACAGCGCCGGCTGCAGAGGTCTATTCCAGCCGGGCGGCTCGGAACGCCCCAAGGAAATGGCAAGTGCGGCTCTCTTACTCGCATCCGACGATTCCAGCTTCATGCTGGGCGCGGAGATCATCGTCCATGGCGGCGCGACTCAACTGCGGAGCGCCCGCCTATCGCTAGCGCCAACCAGAAAGGTACAATCGCCATGTCCTATCCCTCAATCGCCGCTGTCGTGGGGCGCGCTTTGCTTGCACTCCTGTTCCTGCTGGCCGGAACGGCGAAGCTACTAGGTCCCGCCCCATACCTTGCGCACATGGCGGAATTCCACGTCCCGGGATATTTGCTCTGGGCGGTGATCGCGCTGGAAATTGGCGCCGGAGCGGCGCTTCTCCTCGGCCGGCGCCTGGTCTGGTCAGCCGGCGCCCTAGCCGTCTTCTGCGTTCTGACGGCCTCCATCTTTCATTTCAACTTCGCCGTGCCCGCCGAACGCACGCTGTTCTTCAAGGACCTTGCCATCGCGGGCGGCCTGCTCGCGATCGCCGCAGGGGTTTGGAGTGGAAGGCGTGTAAAGGCCGCGGACGGGTCCGCTAGCCAAGCCGTCGGGAGCGGCGCATGATACTGGGGCAGATCGAAAAGGTAACGATCGACGGGGTGGCGCTCAACGTCGATAGCGTGGGAACGGGAACACCCGTGCTCTGCTTGCATGCCGTCGGCCACGACGGCCACGACTTCGATGCGCTCGCGCAGTGCCTTGGTCATAGCTACAGATTTGTCAGATTGGACTGGCCGGGTCAGGGGCAATCCGCGTTCGATCACAGCCCGGCCAGCGCGGCGCGCTATGCCGAACTCGCCGACAAGGTGATCGACGCACTTGGACTCGTCAGCCCGGTCATCCTCGGCAATTCCATCGGCGGCGCCGCGGCCATCCGGATTGCCGCGAGGCGTCCCCTGCGCGGCCTCGTCCTCTGCGACAGCGGGGGGCTGGTCGAGATTACGTCGGCGGTCACCCGCATCTGCCGCTTCTTCGAGGGATTCTTCGCGGCCGGCGAGCGGGGCGCCTGGTGGTTCGGCCTGGCGTTCGCGCTGCACTATTCGATGATCCTACGTGGTGCTGCCGCGCGCGCGCAGCGCCGGCTGATCGTCAAAGCTGCAAGGAGGAGCGCTCCGGTGCTCCGGCAGGCTTGGGCTTCCTTCGGACGGCGGGACGCCGACGTGCGGGGCTTGGCGGCGAGCCTCGATGTTCCCATCTGGGTGGCCTGGGCGAAGCGCGACGGCGTCCTGCCGCTGAAATACTGTCTGCCCGCAATTAAGCAGCTCAAGAGTTACACGCTCACGGTCTTCGAAGGCGGACATTCGCCGTTCCTCGAACAGCCCGATGCCTTTGCGAAAGGATTTGAGGGCTTTATGACGGGCCTTCCGGCTCGAGCGGGCGGCACCGAACCGCGGAGCGCCGAGGGCGGGGTTACTTATGTCCTAGGCACGGAAGGTTGCACTGATTCCGAGGCAACTCGATCATGAATAAGGCTGCGGTCGCCCGATCCAGTCGTTCGCGCGGCGATACGCGGCGTTTGTTGATCGACGCCGCTGCCGCTGAATTCAACGAGTCGGGATATGATGGCACAGACAGCAATCGGATTGCCCGTCGTGCCGGATTCGCGCCGCAGACCTTCTATCGCTGGTTTCAGGACAAGGCTGAAATCTTCATCGCGGCGTATCACGAGTGGCAAGCTGCAGAAGCCGCCATCCTGAAGGACTTGCTCTCGGCTGCCGCCGCTGACGACGTGCTGGCGGATGCCTGCGTAGCGCATCACCGCGCATATCTTAAATTCCGGCGAAGCCTTCGCCAACTATCCTACGAAATCCCTTCGGTACGTGAGGCCCGCGCAGAGAGCCGGAGACGGCAGATAGCCTTCATCCGATCGTTGAAAGGCGCCGCCGCTAGAGACGAGCCATCGATCGCGGCGGTGCTGCTCCAGCTTGAGCGACTATCCGACGCCCTCGCCGAAGGAGAATTCGAGGATATGGGTATGCTGCAAGACAGCGGAAAAGCTGCTCTCGCCGCTCTCATCCACAATCTCCGCAGATGAACACGCGAGGAAATCCTGAGACAGTATCTCGCTAGTCGCCACCGACGACGAACGAGTTGCGTAGGGAGTGTCGCGTCTCAGCGAGACGGATGCCAATCATGGCTCCTCTGCACGAGCGAGGCGTCACCGCACGAGTTTCGCACCAAAAACGGTCCAACCAAAGCTCAATGAACGCGATCGAATCAAACGAAGCCGCAGCAAAATCAACGAAGCCAATCGATAGTCTGGCGCTCATAGCGCGGCGCTCGCGCGGCGAGTTCATCGCCTCCCAGATGTCGCTTCGACGTTGCACGTTGAGCCAGAAGTCGGGACTGTTGCCGAACACGCGGGCAAGGATGAGTGCCGTTGGGGCCGTTACAGCCCTGCGGTCGTTGCACAGTTCGTTGACGTGCTTGCGCTGCACCTCAGCGATAACTGTGATCATCGAGATAGACGCCCGATGCTTCACCGCGGCGGGTCATCCGTCAAGGATTGATGATTTGGAGGTTGGCAACTCATCGGAAGCCAGGCCTTCGCTGCGCGACTTCAGGGCGAGTGGCAAATTGGCGGTCTGATCGTGGGTGCGGACATGTTCTCGCATTGGCGAGTGCCACATCATAGCGTCATGGAAAAACAATTGTACCCATCTTCATCGGCCATGGCGCGCCACTTCGCTTCGCAAGCCGCGCCGAACGCCACCGGTTTCGACTTCCTCACCGATTGAGTTCACTCCCTGCCCCTGCACGCATCGCATCGCGGAGAGCGACGATCGAGACGATCAGCAGAGCATATGTGGCCAACGTCAGGAGCACGAGGACCGACACCGCAAGCCAGCCATAGAACGCGCTGGCGTGTGGACCGTATACGTGCTGGAACCATGCGCGATGAGCTTCCGGTGCGGCAGATTGAAGCGACTCGGATCGGCATAGGGGTCCACATAGGGCAAGTACAGATCGGTTGAGACCCGTTCGTATTTTCCGATCGGAACATAGTGGACGAACGTGACCAAGCCGGCCAACAGAACGCCTGTAGCGAGCCAGTAAACGGCGCTGGCTTGCCGCCGCCACGTGCGCCAAATGCCGTAGATCAGCATCGGGTAGATGAGAAGGCTGAAGGTGAACGGCGTCACGTCCGCGGTAAATGGCCAACCGCTGTGATTCCCTCGGAAGACGTGATCGGCGTGATGCAGCAACCCGAGGACCCCAACGCTCGCCGCGATCCAGACGAGGGCGCGTGAATGCGCCGATCCGGTACCAACCCTGGTATCGCTCATTTCTGAACCTCCCGCCTTGATGGAGATCAAACGGGAACTCGGCTGACATACCTAAGTTTCTGTTTCAGCCAGAGGACGTTGCGAATGCAGGTCATGGTATTGGAGGCGCCGGGCAAGGCGCTGGCGTTCCGTGAGCGGGGCGAGCCCGATCCTGGTCCCGGCATGGTCCGCATCCGCGTTGGCGCCTGCGGCGTGTGCCGCACCGATCTCCATGTGGTCGACGGGGAATTGCCCGATATTCCCTATCCGATTGTGCCGGGTCACGAGGTTGTCGGACGTGTCGATGCGCTGGGCCAGGGTGTGGCATCGTTGCGCCTTGGCGAACGCGTCGGCGTCCCCTGGCTTGGAGCAACCTGCGGCATTTGCCCCTATTGCCGGCAGGACCGCGAAAATCTCTGCGATCATCCGGTATTTACCGGCTATACGCGCGACGGCGGGTTTGCCTCGCATCTTCTGGCCGACGCGCGCTACTGTTTTCCGCTCGGCGAGGCGGGTGAGGACACGGCTCTCGCGCCGCTTCTTTGCGCAGGCTTGATCGGCTGGCGCTCGCTCACCATGGCCGGCGATGCGAACCATCTCGGGCTGTACGGGTTCGGCGCCGCCGCGCATATCGTAGCGCAGGTCGCGAATTGGCAGGGACGTACCCTCTACGCGTTCACGCGCGCCGGCGATAGCGCCGCGCAGCAGCTTGCGCTTTCGCTCGGCGCCGCCTGGGCTGGCGCCTCGGACGACGCGCCGCCGGTGCCGCTCGACGCGGCCATTCTCTACGCGCCCGTCGGCGCGCTGGTTCCGGCCGCGTTGCGCGCGGTGCGAAAAGGTGGACGTGTGGTGTGCGCCGGAATTCACATGTCGGATATTCCGACCTTTCCTTACCGCTTGCTCTGGGAAGAACGGCAAATCGTCTCGGTCGCGAACCTGACACGCGCGGATGGCGAGGCGTTTCTTGCCATTGTACCCAAGGCGGGGGTCAAGACGCATACGACGGTGTATCCGCTTCGCGAAGCCAACGCCGCCCTTGCCGCGCTCAGGAGCGGCGCATTGATCGGCGCCGCCGTGCTGCAACCATGACCCGTGGCGCCACGACGACCTCGCATGAGACGGACCAGGGGGCGGTGCTCTCTTTTCTTGGCCGCGTCGAGCCCGATACGCAGCGGGTCGACACCCATGCCTCCATCGTCTTTCTCGGCAAGGACCGCGTGCTCAAGGTCAAACGCGCGGTTCGCCTGCCGTTTCTCGATTACTCGACCCTCGAAAAGCGCAAGCAGGCCTGCGATGAAGAACTGAGGGTCAATACGCTGTTCGCACCTGACCTCTACCGCCGCGTGGTCCCGATCACGCTAGGGGAAGCGGGCCTCGCCGTCGATGGCAGCGGGACGCCGGTGGAATGGGCGGTCGAGATGGCGAGATTTGACGAAACGCTGGGCCTGGATCGCGTGGCGGCGACTTCAGAAGTGCAGCCGGGCCTCGCCGTCGCACTGGCAGACACGATCCGTCGCGCCCATGACCGATCCGCTCCCGCGCCAGGCGGCCCATGGCTGGACTCGATCGGCGGGATCATCGACCGGAATACGGCAAAATTTCGCGCGGTGAGCGGACTGGCTGGCGCAGCGATCGACCGGCTCGACGCCTTCAGCCATGCGGCACTGGTCGAGCAGACCACCCTCCTCGAGGCACGGGCCGCCGCAGGCTGGGTAAGGCGTTGCCACGGCGATCTCCATCTCGGCAACATCGTTCTCATCGACGGTAAGCCGGTGATGTTCGATGCCATCGAATTCGACCCGATTATTGCCACGACCGACATCCTCTATGATCTGGCGTTTCCGCTGATGGATTTGATCCGTTTCGACCAGCGGGCGGCGGCAAACGTCCTTTTCAACACTTACCTGGACGCAGCCGACGAAGCCGCCCGCAACGCGCTGGTGTTGTTCCCGCTGTTTCTTTCGATGCGCGCGGCGATCCGCGCGCATGTGCTCTTCATGAAAAGCGAGCAAGGCGAAGGCAATCCATCGGCACGGAGCGAAGCCAAGCGCTATTTCGATCTTGCCATTCGCCTGATCGAGCCCGAGCCGCCTTGCATGGTGGCGATAGGGGGCTTGTCCGGCACCGGGAAAAGCGCGCTTGGCCGCGCGATCGCACCCCTGATTGGGCCGCCGCCCGGCGCTCGCATTGTTCGTTCCGACGTGATCCGCAAAGCGCTCTTTGACGTTCCGGAAACGACGCGCCTGCCATCGTCGGCATATGAACCGGTCGTCACCAAGAAGGTGTACGAGATCTTGATGGAAGCTGCACGTCGTGCCGCCCAACAAGGCTGCTCGGTCGTGCTCGATGCGGCGTTCTTGCGAAGCGAAGAACGCGCGGCATTTGCCGCAACGGCCCCAGTAGCGGTCCGTCACATCGGCCTGTTTCTGGAAGCCGATCGCGCGACGCGATTGGCGCGTATTAATGCGCGAACGAAGGATGCTTCTGATGCGACCGCGGCGATCGCGATCGCGCAGGAAGCCATGACGGAAGGCGATCTCGACTGGCCGCGGATCGAGGCTGCGGGAACGCCAGCCGAGACCCTCGCGCGCTGCCTGCGCATGCTAGGCAAGGCCCTTCCGAACCAGGCCTGACCTCCAGCGTCGGGCGCGCCGGCGGGCAAATGGCCGACTTGGAGTCTGGGCCGATACAAGCATATGATCGTTTCCAGCGACCGCAGCGGGCGAGCCAGGATGCCGAACTATATTGCATTGATGCGCGCGGTGAATGTTGGCGGCACCGGCAAGCTGCCGATGACCGAGCTGAAGGCGATGTGCGTCGCTGAAGGATTTGCCAAAGTGCGAACCTACATCGCCAGCGGCAATGTGGTGTTCAGCACCAATCGATCCGCTGCCACCGTCAAGGCGGCGCTGGAGAAGCGCCTGCGGACCTATGCCGGCAAGCCCGTCGGCGTGGTTCTGCGTACCGCGCAGGAAATGGCGGCGGTCCTGAAATCGAATCCATTTCCCAAATCGCCTCCGAACTGGACCGTCGCGATCTTTCTGGACGATCCCCCGCCGTTGGACGCCTTGGATGATATCCGCGGCCAGCAGGACGAGGAGGTACGGCTCGGCAAGCGCGAGATTTTCGTCGCCTATGGCAGCGGTATGGGACGTTCGAAATTGAGGATTCCGGCCGCCGCAAAGGGGACGGCCCGGAACATCAACACCATCGCCAAGCTCGTGGAGCTTGCCTCCGGCAACTAGAGCATGATCCGGAAAAGTGGGCACCGGTTTTCCTCGCGACAAACGCGCAACGCGTTTGCGCGGAGATCATGCTCAAACAAAAATATAGAGCGGGATGACGAGTCGGGGAAAAGTCATCCTGCGCGGGTCTTACGGCGCCGAGTCCGAGGTCGCGATGGCGTGCATGAGCCACAACGCGGCAAATACGACGAACATCGCAAACCAATGGAACTCGCCGGGCGGCATCTCGACGAGGTCCGAGAGCCAATCGAACGGAAGACCTCCGAGCCACAGGACCAGCATCGTGGTAAAGGTGACGAAGACCCCGTCGAGGGCCCTTAAGACGATCCTTTTTGATGTCATCACGGCCTCCAACCAGCTGAATACAGCTTCGATGCCGCGCCGCTTGCGCCGTACATCCCTTCGGGAAGACCGACGCCATAGGCGATGTCGCCGCGACGGAGACCGATGTCCTTTAGCTCGCGATCGGAGCAACGGTTGAGTGCGGACATCACAGCCTGCCGCTCGCGGCGTGCGAGCATCGCAGCCACCCAATGATCGAAGGCGCGCTTGACCCAATCGGCAATTCGCGCGCCTCGCGAGCGCAAGCGGGCGAACAATTCCGGCGTCGCAGACCCACGCGTTCCCGCGACGAGCACATGCAAGGCAATCACAATGGTGACGACGGCCGCGACAATTGTCGCCAGATAGAAGTCGTTCATGAATAGCTCCGTTCAAATTGACGGCAAACAATGACCGTCGGACTTGAGTGGGAGCTAACGCGAAGGCGGCGGCGCGTCTTGGCCCGACACGACATCCTCTAGGACGTAAGAGAACATATTCACGTTCTGTCGCCCCGCACTTCGCGCGGCGTGAGCCCGTATTGCTGGCGGAAGCGCCGATTGAAGTAGGACAGGTCGCCAAAGCCGACATCGTAGGCGATGGTGCTGATCGCGATTTGGCTCGCGCTCGGCTCGCACAGCAGTCGGTGGGCCCGCGCCAGGCGTTGGCCGATCAAAAACTCCGAGAACGTCGTGCCGTCGGCCTCGAACATGCGCTGCACATACCGCGGCGTGACGTTGAGGCTAGCGGCAAGGGTCCCGACCGAGATGTCGCGGCGGTGACTATGCGCGACGACATAGGATTTCGCGAGCTTCAGGCGCGCAGCACGCAAGCCGCGGGTCCTCGCGGTATCGGCAAAATCCGCCGCCGGGCCGACGGCTAGCGCCAGGAGGTCCTGAACGTGGCGAACCGAAACGTTGCGCAATTGCTGATCGATCGACGAGCCCGCGTTCAATAGCCAGCCGGCGTAATCCACCAGGAGCCTCAGCGCGCCTCGGTCAGCGGGAATCGGACGCATGAAGGCGTCATCGAGACTGACAACCGTCTGCTCGAACATCGCGCGCGGCACCCGCAGCGTAATGGATCGCCCGATGCTGGTGCGGTGGAACGACGTCGCCTCACCGCCGCTCAATACGATCGCCTCGCCCTCGCGCAAGCTCTGCTCGCGTCCGCCGGATGCGATATTGACGGATCCGGTCCGGTTGACGGCAACCACGACGTCGTCGTTGCCGTCGGCGAGATAGCGGCCGCTGCGCGAGATTTT
Organism: Alphaproteobacteria bacterium; assembly: GCA_005884765.1. Classification (GTDB taxonomy): domain Bacteria; phylum Pseudomonadota; class Alphaproteobacteria; order Rhizobiales; family Xanthobacteraceae; genus Bradyrhizobium. Next base: position 62,373 of record VAZV01000144.1, on the reverse strand, counting down.
CGCGGGCGACGATGAAGCTTCCATGAGCTGCAGCCCCGGAAGCGCCAGCGACGCTATCCGAGCTTCAAAGGCCGCGTCTCGCGCCGGCTCAAGATCGGCGCGGAGCATGACGTGGCCATAATGTTCGCGCCAGAAGGCAATGCGGTCCTTTTCAGGGATATGATTGGTAGAAAACTCAACAATGCGATTGTCTAAATCCGTCATGCGCGTCACGCCAATCAATTGAAGCCATTCCGCCCCCGCGTACCGCATTCCTCCCGCCCGGCCCTCTGTTAGCGCCTTTGTACGCGGTCCGGCATCCCCCGATCGGAGGAGGCCGGACACGCTTGTTGTCGGGCCCCGCGATGTCGCCCGGCACCCACGGTTGGTCGCATAAGTCCAAGACTGAAAGCCGCGGCGATGATCTCTCTGCCGTCCTTTTTGCAAGGTCAGGATTCAAGGATGAAATTGACAGGTAAATGCTTTTGCGGCGCCGTTGAAATCGAGCTTTCGGGATCGCCGGAGGCGATGGGGTATTGCCACTGCAGTTCCTGCCGATCCTGGTCCGGCGGCCCCGTCAACGCTTTCAGCCTCTGGAAGCCGGAAGCGGTGCGGATCGCCGTCGGCGCCGAACATGTCGCGATGTTCCAGAAATCGAAATTGAGCCAGCGGCAGTACTGCGCCAAATGCGGCGGTCATCTGATGACCAACCATCCGCCGCTCGGTCTGGTGGACGTGTTCGCGGCGACCATTCCAGATCTTGCTTTCAAGCCGGGCGTGCACGTCAACTACGCGGAGACGGTGCTGCAGATGCGCGACGGACTGCCCAAATTGAAGGATTTTCCAAGCGAATTCGGCGGGTCGGGAGAGATGGTCGCAGAGTGAGCGGCCAGCATCAACGACGGCTCGGCGCTCCGGGCCGTCGTCCCAACCGGTCTAGCCCGACAACTTTTTGTCGAATCGCACCGCGCGCCAGTCCAGCGAACGCGTGAACGCAAAGCCGGCCTTGCGGGCAAGGTTCGTCATTTCAAGATTGGTTTTCAAGGCCTCGCCGAACAACTCGAAATGACCGAGGCTGATGGCGCGAAGCTGCAATGCGTCCAACAGCGCCGAACCGAGCCCGCGATGCTGCCAGCGATCGGCGACAGAGATCGCGAACTCGCCGCATCCCTTTTCGCGGTCGAAGCCGTAAGCGGCCTCGCCGATAATGGCATCGCGCCCCTGCGCGCGCCACTCCGCGACCAGCGTGAAGTGATCCGATTTCCAGCTACGCTTCAGGCAATCGAATGCAATTTTCGAAACATTGCCTACCGCACCCATGAAGCGGTTATGCCGCGAGGACGGCGATAGATTCTCGAAATGTTCGGAAAGGCCTTCGAGGTCGCTCGCGGCCGCGGTTCGAATCCACATGGGGCTTGCCGTACTCGCGACGATTTCTGTCGCCCGCAACAAATGCCTCATTCTATCCCCTTGAGATTGTCTTGAGATCTCCTTGAGATTCTCTTGCTATTTTCTTGCGGCCGTCTTGAAAAGAATTCGCGCCGGCTTGATCCGACAGCAAATGGCGATGATCGCGAATGATGTTCCGCGCTGCGCGTTCGCGGGAATCCTGCAACGCGATCAACAACGCGCGCGCTACGAGGCGCAACAGCCGCAAACCACTCCACCACCCGACATTTGACGCTGGTGCGCAAGTCAAATCGATTTTGGACATTGCAAGGCTCGCCACGTTGCTTTCAAGGTCGTAGCGCACGTTGCGCGAACGCGCTTGGACGCAGCCGTCAATCGTTCCGGCTAAAGCGACGACGTGTGACCTGGCACACAGAGTTTGCTGCAGCGTCGTGCTTATTTGAACCTCGGCGGCGCTGCCACGACTAATGACGGGGAATTCCGTCATGCGATTGGGGTTCATGAAACTGCAAATCGCGCGGCGCGAAAGCGCAGCTTGCTGGAGACGCAACGTTGACGACCAATCTTTATGTGCAAGCCGTCGAAGCGATCTATGCAAGCGGCCTCGACAGCGAACTCATGCCGGAGGCGCTGGCCGCGACCAGCCGCTGATGCAACGTCTATGTCCGCATTTTCAAAGAGCATACCAGATGAGAGCACGCCTCACCGCCGTTCCCGGTCATGCCAACGCGCTGGAAGATGCGCTCGACCTGCTGGCCGATGGTGTCGCACTGCTTCGGCGCGATGGCGGAATCGTCTACGCCAATGAAGCGCTGCGGATTCTTGCGGCGCGCGGCGACGATTTCCGGGTTGATCGGAAAGCCGTTGAATTTTCGACAATAGACCTGCGCAACCGTTTCGCCGCGGCTTTGAACGCTGTGCAGCGGGATCCCTCGGTTGCATTCGGCCTGACCGACTTCGCGGTACCACGGGGCCACGGCCTGCCGCCCTATACGGTGTCGGTGCGGCCGTTGACGCGGGCGCGAACGGACGCAACCCATAACCCTGACGCTGTGGCGATGCTGCTGATTCACGACCCGCTCCTTAAGAATTCGGCGATCTGCCGCATGCTGCAGGAGCTTTATGCGCTCACCAATGCCGAGGCCCATCTGGTGCAGGCGCTCGGCACCGGCATGACCGCGGTCGCCTATGCACGCAGCCGCTGCATCAGCGTCACCACGGTCTATACGCATCTTCGGCGAACGCGCGAGAAAACCGGATGGAAGAGCGTTGCCGAGCTGACGCGGCGGTTCCACGAACTGAACGTCGCGTTGCGGCCGAACTAGCCGCATGCCGGCTCGGCATGAGGCTGCTCCGAACGCTCACAGGCTCGGAACGGGCTCAAGGGGCAACGACGGCAAGCCGCCGAAGCGACGCTCGCGCCGATGGAACGAGGCCAGCGCTTCGGCGAGATCCTCGGCGTCGAATTCGGGCCACATCCGCTCGGTGAAGTGCAGTTCGGCGTAAGCGCCTTCCCAGAGCAGAAAATCGGACAGACGCTTCTCGCCGCTGGTGCGGATGATGAGGTCGACGTCGCGAAGCCCCCTCTCGCCGGTGACGAGATCGGCAAACATCTCGCGGGTCAGATATGCAATTCCCGCGATCCGCGCGGCCGCATTGAGGATGGCGTCGCGCGCGGAGTAATCTACCGCGATGCGCAGGTGCAGCACGTCGCCGCTTGCCGTCGCCTTTTCCGCGCGTCCGATCGCGGCCGCGATGCCGTCCGGCAAACGATCGCGGCGCCCGATCACGGTGAGACGAACGCCGTTGCGGACCAGGCTCTCGACCTCGTTGGCGAGGTAAAATCGCAACAGGGTCATCAGCGCCGCCACCTCGGCCTTCGGGCGGCGCCAATTGTCGGCCGAAAACGCATAGAGCGTCAGCGTTCCCACGCCCTGCTCCGGCGCCGCTTCGACGATGCGCCGGATCGCCTCGACGCCGGCCTCGTGCCCGCGCACGCGCGACAGGCCGCGGCGGGTGGCCCAGCGGCCGTTGCCGTCCATGATGATGCCGACGTGAAGTTTGCCGGATTGGAGTTTGGCCGGAAGATTACTTTGCATTGCAAAGTTCCTGTTCAAAAAAAGTAATCAGGTTGGCAGGATGCCGAGCCGCGCCAGCACCCTGTGCTCCTTGCCGGCGGCCTTGGCGGCGTCGCGCACCAGCCGCTCGAGCACGGCGAGATATTCCAGGAAGCGGCGGCGGCCGGATTTGGTCAGGCGGCAACTTGTATGCGGCCGGTTGCCTTCATAGCCTTTGGTGACTTCGACGAGACCCGCCTCTTGCAACACCTGCAGATGACGGCTGAGATTGCCGTCGGTCAATCCGCAGAGCAGCTTGAGATCGGCGAACGCCAATCCCTTCGGATGCGCCATCAGCGAGGTCAAGAGCCCAAGGCGCGCCTTCTCGTGGATGACACGGTCGAGACCGTCGTAGGAGAACGGTGCGCTGTCAGTCTTCGCCATCGAGCTCTCCCGAGGCAAAGTACAGGATCGCCGCCATCAGCGACTGGCCGGCCGCAAACGGCAACCCCATGGTCCAGGGCGAAAGCGCATGGCTTTGGCTCGCCAGTATCAATACGGCAAAACCGGCGACGAAATACCAGGCGCCCGCGAAGGCGACGCTGCGCGGCAGCGAGCGGACGGATGCAAATACGCCGAGGCTGACGAGGATCTGCCACAGCCCCGGCAGCATCCACAGTGTCTCCGGCGCAAATTTCCAGAGCATCGCCGCGAGCAGGACGCCGGCAATGCCGGCCGGCAGGAACTGCTCGATCGCCTGGTAAATCATGGCGTCAGCAAGACCCGAATGGTGCCGGCGCAAGCGCGCCCGCATCTCGACCCAGATCATCACCGCCGACAGCATCGCGGCCGCGGCCCAGCCGGCGAAAAAGGCGATCGGATTGTGGGTGGGATCGTCGAGCCAATAAAATTGCAGGAAGGCAGTCACGAGCGCCACGACGCCGGTCGCGGCGACCGCCGCTGGTCCATAGCCGCGAAACGCAGTTCCCGCGGCGAGCTGGCTGCGAATGGCGATGATGTCGGCCAGCGCCTTGTCGAGATCGCGCATTCCGGAAAGGCCCAATCCACTTTGCATTACAAAGTATACCGGCTCGCAGCTCAAATGCAAGAGCTGCGGTCGACTGAGGCCGGCCGTACTTCAGGCATTCGCCGTTGCCGGTTGCGTTCCGATCCAACAGACCCTTAAGATGCGGCCGTCGTATGGCGTTGAGGCTGCTATGTTGAAATCCTTCTTTGTCGCGCGCCTCTTTCAAGCAGCCTTGATCTCGATTGGCCATATCTCGATTGCCCACGCCGCAGGGCCCTTTGGCACGATCCATGTCGGGGCATGGAACGGCGGCGCCTATACCGACGACAATACGGGCAACTTCTCGCACTGCGCGGCGGGGTCCGAATACGCCAGCGGCGTGTCACTCATTGTCAGCCAGACCGCCAGCAATGCGTGGCTGCTCGGCTTTGGCAGCACCGCCTTCCACTTCACCAAGGGCGACACGCTGCCGATCGACGTCACCTTCGACGGGCAATCCCAGGCGAAACTGTTTGCGACCGCCAATTCGACGATCCTGATTTCGGCCATTCTGCCGCCGAACGTCGCGCGTACGTTTCAGAAGTCGAGTCTGATGGTGGCGGTCGCGCGCGGCACGCCCTTGCAATTCAACCTCAGTTCGACCGGGCCGCTAATCGCAGCGCTCGCCAATTGCGTCACCAGGGTCAAGGCGGACGGGGTCAACAACGCCGGCGATTTCGCCGCGCCCAAGGCCGTCGCGGCCAAGTCGGATGCGCCGAATGGCGCGACCGCCGCCACCCCCGCGCCCGCCACGCCAAAGGCTGCGCGGACTGTCGGCAAGACCGGCACCGGTTTCGTGATCAGCCCCGGCGGCCACATCATCACCAATCACCACGTCGTCGACGGCTGCACCGGCGATATTCACGGCAATCTGAGCGGCGAGCCGGTGACCACGCTGCGCGTGGTTTCCAGCGACGAAGCCAATGACCTGGCCTTGCTGCAGGGGCCGGCGGCCTCGTTCAAGGAGTTCGCCAAAATACGCGACCGCGCGATCCGCTCCGGCGATTCCGTGGTCGCGATCGGCTATCCCTATCACGGCCTGCTGACCTCGGATTTCACCGTCACGACCGGCATTGTGAGTTCGCTCAGCGGGCTGTTGAACGACACTCGCTTCCTGCAAATCAGCGCGGCAGTACAACCCGGCAATAGCGGCGGACCGCTGATCGATACCAGCGGTCAAATCGTCGGGATGGTCGCCGCCAAAATCAACGCGCTGAAATTCGTCAGGGCGACCGGCAACATTCCAGAGAATATCAACTTCGCCATCAAGACCGGCGCGATCCGCGACTTCCTGGACAACAGCGTGGTCCCTTACCAAACCGCCGAACCCAAAGGCGAGCTGAAGACCGCCGAGATCGCAGGAAACGCGCGGGCCTATACGCTGTTGATCTCCTGCACCGCGGCCGAACAGACCGACGCCAAGAAGTGAAACAACAGCTTAGGCCACGCGCGCCGTCGGCGGCGGATTAAGGATAAGCTCGCTCGGGCCCGATGATCGGACTCGATCAGCCGATGCCGTCCTTCGTTTCCTGAACAGCTGTTCATCTACCGGACTGGTTGCCAGCAATTTGAGTGTGCCTGGATTGGAACCTTGAGAATCCGTGGAAGGTTAAACCGGGCCATCTTCAAAGGAGGCTGTGATGAAACAGTCGGAGCGGTTTCTGGAGAATGCTGAAAACTGCGCCCATCTCGCCGAGCAAGCAGCCGATAAGCCGACATATTTTCGCTACAAAAGAATGGAGGCGGCATGGCGCGCGCTAGCCCATGAGCAAGACTGGCTCGACGGAGAAATCGCGCCGACCCCGAAGCTCAACGGAAGAGCGCTAAATAAAAGTGAGCATGCGTAGCAAAACGTCCATCAAGCGTGATGACTTTTCTTCGAATCGTCATCCCGCTCTATGTTTTTGTCTGAGCATGATCTCCGCGCAAACGCGTTACGCGTTTGTCGCGAGGAAAACCGGTACCCACCCTCGGGTCAAGCCCGAGGGCATGCATTTCCGGATCATGCTTTAGCGCCCACGGATCAGCTCGCGGCGGCGGTTTCCACCTGGTACTGGTCGCGCAGCCGCAGCCAGTCCATCGAAGAGGGCAAGCCTTCTTCGTGACGCCCGAGCGGGGTCAGGTCGAGATAGTGATAGGCGGCGTTCATCATGTCGAGGCCGCGGGCGAAGCAAGAGTAGGTGTGGAAGATATCTCCCGCTTCGTTGCGGTAGAACACGCTGATGCCGGGCGCCTCCTCGATGCCGAAGCCCGACGTGCCGAAATTATAGAGCTTTGTGCCCGACTCGATCTGTTCCTGCGTAAACGAAACCGCGTAGTCGTAGTTGAAATCGCTCCCCGCCGAGGACAGCCAGTCGAACGTCCAGCCCATCCGCTTTGCAAACCCCAGAAGCTTCTCGATCGGCGCGCGAGAGACCGCGACCAGCGTGGTATCGCGGGCGGCGAGATGCGGCACCATGCGCTCGAAGCCGTCCGCCCAGAACGAGCAGCTCTTGCAGCCCTCGTTCCAGTCGGGCGCGAACATGAAATGCTGTACCACGAGCTGGCTCTTGCCCTTGAACAGATCGGCCAGCGTCTTCTTGCCGTCACGGCCGTCGAACACATAATTCTTGTCGACCTTGACCCATGGCAGCGCTCGGCGCTCCGCGCTCAGGCGGTCCCGCGCGCGGGTATATTCCTTCTCATGGGCCATATGCGTTTTGCGCGCCTCGATCCATTCTTCGCGCGAGACGATCTTGTGTGGTTGCATGAAGAACTCTCCTCTATCAGGCGAGATAATTTTCCAGCTTGTCGAGTGCGCCGATCCAACCGCGCTCATGGCCGTCGCGCGCGGCCTGATCGAACAGCTGCTCGTGCAAAAGCGTGAGCAGCGTGCCGTCGCCGTCGGGCTTCAGCGCCACCGTCACCTGCGATTGCCGCTCCGGCGTCGAGTGCCACGCCCAGGAGAACACCAACTTTTCGTTGGGCACGACCTCGCGGTAGACGCCGTCGACTTCGTAGTACTCCTCGGCGGTGGAGAAACTGACGCGAAAACGGCCGCCGATCCGCGCGTCGATCTCGGCGTGGAACGAATTGGGCTTGGCGTCCGAGCGTCCGAACCAGCGGATTATTTTTTGCGGGTCGGTCCACGCGGCGTAGACTTTCGCCGGCGGGGCCTTGAGACGACGCGTGAAGCTGAGGCTCGGCCTGGTGACGTCGGCGGCAGCGTTTGATTTGGTTGCCATTGTTCTTCCTCCACAAAAGCGGCAAGGCGATCGAGCGTGTCGGACCAGAAGCGCTGGTAGCGGTTCAGCCAGTCCATCGCCTGCTCCATCGGCTTGGCCGTCAGGCGACACGCCACGGTGCGGCCGATCTTTTCGCGCGCAATCAGGCCCGCATCCGACAGCACATCGAGATGCTTCATGATCGCCGGCAGCGACATCGCAAACGGCTGCGCCAGCTCACTGACCGAGAGGCTTTCCCGGCCGCCGAGCCGCGCCAAGAGCGCCCGCCGCGTCGGATCCGCGAGCGCCGCAAAGGTGCGGTCCAGGGTCTCGCCACCATACTTAACCATATGGTTTAGTATATGCGGCCGCGAAAGACAGTCAAGCGTCAGGGCAAAAACTTCAGCCCAAAACTTCAGTCGTTGTAATAATAAGCATATGGCCGCCGCCGGTTCGGCACCCGGCTAAACGCGACCCGCGGATTGATGTTGCAGTAGGCAAACCTGCCGGACGCCGACGCAAGGCACTGCGCATAAGTCTGGTACGAGCAGTCGCCGGGAATGCCCTCATTCCTGCCCTGCAGGCACCAGGGATAATCGTAGGCCGCAGCAGGCGCGGAAGTGAGCAACGTGGCAGCACCGGCCGCGGTCAGGAGCGTCATCGCCAATACCAACTTGCGCATGTTCTCCTCCGCGCTGACGAACCCGTCGGCCTCTGTTCAAGATCATATCATCTAAACACAATATCCGGACATCACTCTACCTTGAGGCCGGCGAACTCCACCACCTTTTTCCATTTCTCGGTTTCGGCCCTGATCTGCGCGCCAAAAGCCTGCGGCGACTGGATCAGCGGCTCGCCGCCCAACTCGACCAGGCGCTTCTTCATCTCGGGTTCGGCCAGGACCGCGTTGATCTCGGAATTGAGCTTGGCGATGATTACATCGGGCAATTGCGGGGAGCGTTGCACAGTCGTCACGCCCAAAGCGCGCAGCGAGCCGGCGCGGATATGCTGGATGATCGAAGGCATATTGTCGAAGATCACCTGCACTTGGCCGCCGAGCATGTCGGTGATCGCGGGCGCTGCACCCCGATAGGGTACGTGCTGCATCTTGGTGCCGGTCATTGCCATGAACATTTCGCCGGACAAATGCACCGAGGTGCCGTTGCCGGACGAGGCCATATTCACCTTGCCGGGATTGGCCTTCACATAGGCGATGAACTCGGCGACGTTTTTCGCCGGCACATCCTTGTTGACCGTCATCACGTTCGGCACGCGGTTGAATGAGGCGATCGGCGCAATGTCGCGGACGAAATCGAATTTCAGATTGGCGTAGAGTGAGGCGTTGATGTAGTTCGCAGGATTAATGAGCAGCACGGTATAACCGTCGGGCTCGGCATTGACCGCCGCCTCGGTCCCGATGTTGTTCCCGGCGCCGGGTTTGTTTTCGACTACGAATTGCTGGCCGAGTTTCTCCGACAGCCGCTGGCCGATGAGGCGCGCCAGGATGTCGGTGGCACCACCCGGCGGATATCCGACCACGAAGCGCACCGGGCGCGTCGGGTAATCCAGCGCCGCCGCGGTCCTTGCGGACAGGACCATGGCCGGAAGGCCGATTGCAACCAGTCCGATCGCGGCGCGACGTGACGTCATAGAATTTCTCCTCAATTTTGTTGAACCGATGCGGTTGAATTGATGTGGGCTCGCGTTGTAACAAGCAACACTCCAGGCGACCAGCGCGGGACGTATGCATAAAGCCGAGGCGATAAGGATAATCCATGCAGGTGAAGGTCAGCGCGCTCGATCATATCGTGATCAATGTTTCCGATGTCGCGCGGACAGCGGAGTGGTACCGAAAGATCCTCGGCATGGAGATCAAGCTATTCGATCCCGGCCGCGGCCAGGCGAAGCGGACCTCGCTGGTGTTCGGCAATCAGAAAATCAATGTGCGGCCGCGCGATGCCGACAAGGTCGAATGGTTCACTGCGGACCATGAAATGGCCGGCAGCGACGACCTCTGCTTTCTGACTTCGAGCACGCCGGACGAGGTGGTCGCGCATCTGGAGGCGAACGGCGTTGCGATTGAAGAAGGCCCGACCAAAAAACAGGGCGCCCGCGGCACGCTACTGTCGGTCTATTGCCGGGATCCCGACGGCAGCCTGATCGAGATTTCGTCGTATGAGGACGGGCCGAAGTAAGGCTCCCAAGACCAGCCGTGTAACAGGTCGTCATGCCCGGGCTTGGCCCGGGCATCCACGTCTTTCTCGCCGCAGGTTCTTAGGGCGTGGATGGCCGGGTCAAGCCCGGCCATGGCGATGGAGCGACGACGCGCCGTTTTGCCAAGTTGTGAAGGCGATCACTGATCGGCGATCGTCCAACGCATGTCGTCTTTCAAATCATCGAAACAAACTTTGGCAAATCCATTCGTAGCAAGCGCCTTTCCGGTAGTCGTCGCAGGTCGCGTAACCTTCGTGCCGGCCTGATCAGTACGCCCCGAACGCGACCGGGCGGAATGCCTGCAGCAATTGCTGATCGAGCTTGCCGCCCATCCCTTCCATCAGCGCAAACGCTCGCACATGCGTATACGGCAAGCGGTAGGCGCGCTTTTCAACGAGGGCCGCATAGATATCCACGATCGTCGTCAGGCGAACGATATCGCTGATCTGGTTGCCGGCAAGACCGTTCGGATATCCACTGCCGTCAAGGAATTCATGGTGGTGCAGGACCACGTCCAGCATCTCCGCGGGAAAACCGCCTTGAGCCGCGAGTGCATCATAGCCGCGGCGCGGGTGCTCGCGGATTTCACCCATCTCCTGCTCGTTAAGCGCGCCCGGCTTGTCCAGGATCGCCACCGGGATGAATGCCTTGCCGACATCGTGCAGCAGCGCGGCACGCGCCAGGCGGCGCTGGTCGTCCTCCCGCATGCCGAGATTCTGCGCATACGCCACCGCAAATCCGGTGACAAACAGGCAGTGGCGATAGGTGTCGGCATGGTGGCAGCCGACGGTCGTCAGCCATTCGCGCAGCGAGGTATGCTTGATGGCCTTGAGGATCTTGCTTTCGGCCTGCACGACGTCGTCAAATGTCAGCGGCTCGCCGGCGGGAAGCTTCTCGAAAATCTTGACGATCACCGCGTGCGCAGCTTCGATGCCGCGGTTCAAGGCCTTGCCGCGATCGGTCGCGTCATAGCCCGTGGTGTCTGGAAAGGCGGAGCGCACCCGTTGCAGGATGGCCGCGGCATCGAGCGGCCGCGAGATGGTATCGGTGGCACCAAGCGCCCAGGCCTGCATCGAGGCGTGATGAAGCGCGTCGGCCAGAACGAACAACCGCGGCATCGAGCGATACGCTTCGCCGCGCAGCCTGTTGCGGACCCGCTGCACGCTCTCGGCGGATCGTAGGTTGATGTCGACCACGATGCCGGAAACCTGGCGCGCGGGACTTTCGGGAATGTCCGCTGTCGTGATCGATTCCACTTCGCCGACCGATTGCAGGATATGGGCCAGCTCGCTGCTTTGATCACTGCGGTCCGATGCGAGGAGCAGTCGGCGTTTGTTCTCTGTGGCTGCGGCTGTCATGAATCCCCAGGCGACTTTGCGGTGATGACTGACTGCGAAACCTATCCCAGAAGGAGTTCTCCGCGCCTTAATGGGCGTGATGAATGGTTTGTCGAGGTAAACCATACAATTTTAGCGAACGCGGCCCACGCCATCGGCGGAGCAAACAATCCGCCGCAAGGACAGCTCAGGCGCAGCCTTGCTCCCGAGGGCTTGTTAATCGGGATGGCTGCAAGCTGCGTTCGGCTGTTCCCGCCTGGAACAAGCGCGCGCTCGGCACCGCGGAGCGCTTTGAGCGCGAGGGTCTTGCCGCCTTGAACTCGGCGAGCCGCGAACGCTCCATGGTGAGCCATCGCGACGCGTCGGGACTGGTACGCGCGGCGCGCGGCATGCTGACCCAGCGCGACGCCCGCGTGATCGAGATTTTGCCCGAGATCAAGGTGCCGGCGCTGATCGTGGTCGGCGCCGACGATGCGCCTTTCCTGGCGGCATCCGATTACATGGCGGCGAAGATTCCGGGCGCCCGTAAGGCAGTGATCCCAGCCGCCGGTCATGCCGTCAACATCGACCAGCCGCAAGCATTCATCGACGCGGTGCTGCCGTTTCTCGACGGCCTGCCCCACGCAGCGAGGCAGGGATAGTTGAAATCTAGAACCAGCGCTCGCCGACCAGCACGGTATCGCCCGGGCCGAGCGACGTGCCGAGCGGCACCACCGCGCGGCTTGGGCCGGATGCGTCGGTATGCGTGAGCGTCACGACGTCGCGCCGCGCGCGCGGCGCGAAGCCGCCGGCGATCGCGACGGCGCTTTCGACCGTCATGTTCGGCACATAAGGATACTGGCCGGGAGCCGCGACCTCGCCCAGGATAAAGAACGGCCGGTAGGCTTCGATCTCGACCGCCACCGAGGGCTCGCGGATGTAGCCCTGGCGCAGTTTGGCCGATATCTCGGCGGCAAGCGAGGTTGGCGTGCGGCGGCGCGCGACGACCTGACCGATCAACGGCATGGTGATCGAGCCGCCGGCATCGATGGCATAGGTGTTGGTGAGGCCTTCCTGGCCAAAGACCACGACGCGCAGTTTGTCGCCGGCATCGAGCCGATAGGCCGCGTCACGGATAACGGGCGCCGGGGCAGCGGCAGCATAGGCAGCAGGCACCGGCGCGGAGGCGGAAGAGCGCGGGGAAGCCGAAGCAAAGCTGTTGCGAAGCGCGCTGATGGCGCCGCCGCCGCTGGAATCTGTGGCTGCGGGGACCGCTCCATCGGGCCGGCCGTAAGCCATATAATCGAGATCGCTCGAGGGCTGCGTCACCGCGACGGGACCGGCCGTCTGCATGCAGCCCGGCAGCGCAAGCGCGATCGCGGTGGCAATGATCGGCAATCGAAACGCGCGCGCAAGCCGCACCGCAGCCATCCTTTAGACGGGATAAGGCTTCAGTCTTGCACCAATTATGGTTAACAAAGGGTTTTTGAGAGGTCCCGCGGAAGATCACGCCGCTGGGCTTCCGCCAGAGCATAATCCGGAAACATCGGTACCCGTCTTCCGAAGAGATCATTCAGAGTGGAGATTGCGCGGGATGACGCTTCGAAGGAAGGTCATCCCGCACTATCTTTTTGTTTGAGCATGATCTCCGCGCAAACGCGTTCCGCGTTTGTCGCGAGGGAAAACCGGTACCCACTTTTCCGGATCATGCTCTAGTATCAAGATCAGGCGTTGACTCCGGCGCCGATCGGACACGACACGCCGGTGCCGCCAAGCCCGCAATAGCCGGCCGGATTCTTGGCCAGATATTGCTGATGATAGTCTTCGGCGAAATAGAATTCGCCGGCTGGCGCGATCTCGGTGGTGATCGAGCCCAGCCCCTTCGCCGCCAGCGCCTTCTGATACGTCGCTTTTGATGCATCGGCCGCTCTGCGTTGCACATCATTGAAGGTGTAGATCGCCGAACGATATTGGGTACCGACGTCGTTACCCTGGCGCATGCCCTGGGTCGGGTTGTGACTTTCCCAGAACGTCTTCAGGAGTTGCTCGTACGAGACCTTATTCGGATCGAACACGACCAGCACCGCTTCGGTGTGGCCGGTACGTCCCGAACAGACTTCCTCGTAGGTCGGGTTCGGAGTATGGCCGCCGGCATAGCCGACCGCGGTGGTGTAGACGGCATCGCCGAGCTCCCAGAATTTACGTTCGGCGCCCCAGAAACAGCCAAGCCCGAACACCGCCTGCTCCAGGCCTTGCGGATAGGGCGGCTGGAGCCGGTGGCCGTTGACGAAATGGCTGGTCGCAGTTGGTATGGGTTTGGCACGGCCCGGCAGCGCTTCGGCTGCGCTCGGCAGAGCGGTGGTTTTGCGCATGAACAACATGGATGGTCTCCAGGCGAACGACATTTGACGCGGGATTTGCCGCAACGCGTCTCTCTATCTGTGTGTGGGCATATATAGGCCTTTACGTCGTCCGATGCAGCCCCGTTACACCGGAGGCGGAGGGCCGCGTCGATCAGTCCCGCGAATAGCCGATCAACGGCTTGCGCGGACGGAACACGATCATCAAGAGGATACCGACGACACCCAGCACGGCGAAAACCGGCTGATCCAGGATGACCTTGACGACGCTGGTCCAAAGCCAGGGCACGTTGCTTTCCGCCCAGGTCCGGAATGCCTGCTGACTGGATTGATGGACGTCGTTCCAGAATTGACCGAACCGGGTAAAGCGCAGGCTTTGATCTGCCACGAAACGCGCGCCGTCATAGACCATGAAGATGAATCCGCCGGCCAGCAGCAACAGCCCGATAAGTCGGAAAAAACCGCGGATCATGGCTCACCTTACCTTCGTCGCCGACAGCCATTACCGGGGCGGTGGCGGAAATTCAACCTCATCAGGAACTTATCGGCGGTTCGCGACCGAACTTCGGGGCCCTTGGCGGCGCCGGAAAGCGTTGACGCTGCAACACCTGCCCTCTATAAGGGCGCCAATGGCGGCGGGCGCAATCCCGCCGCCGCTGTTCTTTGAGCGGCGCCGCCAATTGGGCTGTTGGCCCGGCAATGGCATTCTCGGGAACACGTTTTAAAATCACCAGCGTCGATCACAGCACTGAGCGGCCGGCGCGCTTTCAGCCCGATCCTCAAGCTGAGCGGTCACCGCCCGAAGGATCATTGAGACTATGGCCAATACCACTTCCGCCAAGAAGGCGACGCGCAAGATTGCCCGTCGCACCGCTATCAACAAGTCGCGCCGTACCCAGATGCGTGGCGCCGTCCGCGTGGTCGAAGCGGCGATCAAGAGTGGCGACCGCACCGCGGCATTGAAGGCGATGGCACAGGCCGAGCCGGAGCTGATGCGCGCAGCACAGCGCAACATCGTTCACAAGAACAGTGCGAGCCGGAAAGTCTCGCGGCTCGCCCACCAGATTGCCAAGCTGGCAAAATAGACTGCTCAATAAACCGATTGAAACGAACATTCGTCAAAAGGGCCCGGCGCGCGCCGGGCTTTTGCTTTTCTCAGCGGTTGCTTAAGCGGATGCGCCGTGCGACACTTTCTGCCGCTTCCGTAGTTTCACTTGGTGCAGTTTTGTCGCACCGGAAACTCGATGCCTCTTTGCAAGAAACCGGCTAATTACGCGGTCAAGTGCGAAAGCGCTGCGACCATTTTCTGCGCAGGCCGATCGGGAGTTACCCTGCCGGACAGGTCGCGAAAATCTTTGCTTCGCTAATCACTTATCCACATAGCGAGGCGAAGCGTTTGAAAAATTAGGTTTCGCAGCTCCCGCCTTGAAGAATTTGTGAATTTTTTTGGTGCGTTGCATGAATTGTGACAACGCGCTCGGCACGCGCGAATCTACCCGCTGATTCAAAAACTTGCTTTCGAGTCTCGCAACCTCGCCGCTGCCTCGAAGCGCACTGCGCAGCTTTTAGGCGAGACTGTGTTGAATCAAATGCATTGCGAGACGCCGCGCATCGTGTAACTTCAATTTCGTTCGCGGCGCCCACGATCTTGAGACCAGCGCGGTTTTGGAAACGGGGTGGACGTGCAAATCGGCGGCGGTGTGCGCGTTGGCGACGTTCTCCAAACGGTTGTCGGACCGAAACCTATAGTAATATGGGGACGGTAGGGTTGTGTCGAAATTTCTCAGGCGAGGCCTCCGTGTCTCGTTCGATTTGAACAAGAGAAATAGGCGCAAGCGTTCGGCAGACGTGAGGGCGAAGCTGCAAAGCGGGCGGGTAGTTAAAGACGGGCTGAACGAGGCGGCGTAGCGGCTGGACGATTTGTTCGGAAGCGGCTGAACTTTAATCACACGCGAGATGACAACTTGCCATGAGCAATCACGGCGAGGGGGGAGGTTGCATGCTTTACGGAAACATCACACTTTTCGATCGAACACTGTTTTCAAGCGATTGCTTAACCGATACCGCCGGTGCGCGCCTTCCGCGGGCGCCCAATAGAGCGCCGAGTACGCGCTGACCTCGCGAACGTTTCCCTGTCCAGCACAGATGATCTGCCCGGCGGCATTCTCGCTGCACGGTCGAGCCATGTCTGGAAATCGGAGCATCGCCTGAGGTCACGCCGTGGCAGGAAACCTGCTCGGCGATTTCACCTGGCAACATTTACTCTTTCGGAAAAGTTTTCTCACAATGAAGAATATGGAACAGGATCGCTGGTCACGCGTGAAGGGTCGGCTGCGCACAAGCGTGGGAGAGGATGTCTATACAAGCTGGTTCGCGCGAATGGACCTGGAGGGCGTGCAGGATGAAAGCGTTCGCCTGTCGGTCCCGACGCGGTTTCTCAAGAGTTGGATTCAGGCCCATTATGCCGAGCGCGTGCTCTCGTGCTGGCAGGCGGAGATGCCGGAAGTGCATCGGATCGACTTGACGGTGCGCACGGCGATGCGTTGCGCGACACCGGTAAAGGAGGCGCCCGCGCCGCTCGATGCGCGTCGCCCCGAGCGAGCCGATGGCCGTCCCGTGCCCGAATTGCGCGCAACCGCGATCGCGCCGGTGTCCGCCAGCCACGATGCGCTCGGCGGCTCGCCGCTCGATCCGCGGCTGACCTTTGCAAGCTTCGTCATTGGCCGCTCCAACACGCTGGCGCATGCGGCGGCACGCCAGGTGGCCGAAGGACGGCGCGGCGACCCGGTGATGTTCAATCCGCTTTATATCCACGCCGGCGTGGGGCTCGGCAAAACCCATCTGTTGCAGGCGGTGACATGGGCCGGCAATTCCGGGAACGAGCGCAAGGTGCTTTACCTCACCGCGGAAAAATTCATGTACGGCTTCGTCGCGGCGCTCAAGACGCAGACCGCGCTTGCCTTCAAGGAAGCGCTCCGCGGCATCGACGTGCTTGTGATCGACGACCTGCAATTCCTGCAGGGCAAATCGACGCAAGCCGAATTCTGCCACACGCTGAACGCGCTGATCGATGCCGGCCGCCAGGTGGTGATCGCAGCCGATCGTCCGCCGTCGGACCTGGAAAGCCTCGACGACCGGGTGCGCTCACGGCTGGCCGGCGGCCTCGTCGTCGAGATGGGATCGCTCGGCGAAGAGCTGCGGCTTGGAATCTTGAAGTCGCGCGTCGCCGCGGCCCGCGCGCACCATGCGAGCTTCGACGTCCCGGATCCGGTGCTGGACTATCTCGCCCGCACCATCACCCATAACGGCCGCGATCTCGAAGGCGCCATCAATCGCCTGCTCGCGCACTCAAAGCTCAACGCGCAGCCGGTGACCCTGGAAATGGCCGAGCGCGAGGTGCGCGACCTGATCCGGCCGCAGGAGCCGAAGCGGATCAAGATCGAGGACATTCAGCGCGTGGTCGCCCGGCAATACAATGTGAGCCGCTCCGATCTTTTGTCCTCGCGCCGCACCGCGAATGTGGTGCGGCCCCGCCAGGTCGCGATGTACCTGGCCAAGACGCTCACGCTCCGCTCGCTGCCTGAGATCGGCCGCCGCTTCGGCGGGCGCGACCACACCACGGTGCTGCATGCAGTCCGCAAGATCGAGGCGCTGGTCGCCAAGGACATCGCGCTGTCCGAAGAGGTGGAATCGCTCAAGCGGCAATTGCAGGAGTAAGCCCTTCCGTCCGTCGTCCCGGCGAACCGGCACCGGCTACGGCCGGTCCCATTGGTTTCGCCGGGCGACAGCCGTTTTCTCGGCAAAATGTGTCGGCCGCCCTTGAACTTACGCCTCATCCGAGCCACCTTGCGGTCCCCCCGCGGGTTTGATCAAATCGAGTAACTGATCCGGCTTTCGGGTATCAAATGCCGAGGCGCCCCTTTCGGGCCGCCCGGCTTTTCCATCTCTAGGGATCGGGCGGGTATGCAATGAAGGTCACCGTCGAACGCGCGCAACTGCTGAAATCGTTGGGCCACGTCCATCGCGTGGTCGAGCGCCGCAACACCATTCCGATCCTCGGCAATGTGCTGGTCCGAGCCGAAAATGCCCGGCTGTCGCTGAAGGCAACCGACCTCGACCTCGAGGTGACGGAGACGCTTGCCGCGGAATCCGGAACCGGCGGTTCCACCACCGTGCCGGCACACATGTTCTACGACATCGTGCGCAAATTGCCCGATGGCGCGCAGATCGTTTTGGAAGGCGATGGCGACCGCTCGGTCCTGGCGATCCGCGCCGGCCGCTCGCGCTTCACGCTGCAGACGCTGCCGGAAAACGATTTCCCGGATCTGGCCGCCGGCGACATGACGCATTCCTTTACGCTCGCCGCAAGCGACATGAAACGCCTGATCGACCGCACCCAGTTTGCGATCTCGACGGAAGAAACCCGTTACTATCTCAACGGCATCTATCTGCATTCGGCCGGCAGCGCCAAGGCTCCGACCCTGCGCGCGGTCGCAACAGACGGCCATCGCCTGGCCCAGGTCGAACTGCCGCTGCCGACGGGCGCGACCGGCATGCCCGGCGTGATCGTGCCGCGCAAGACGGTGGGCGAGGTGCTGCGCCTGATCGAGGACAACGAGGCCGAAGTTGCGATCGAATTGTCGCAGGGCAAGATCCGCTTTACCCTCGGCAACGTGGTGCTGACGTCGAAACTGATCGACGGCACGTTTCCTGATTACGGCCGCGTCATCCCGCAGAGCAACGACAAGGAACTGATCGTCGACAAGAAGGATTTCGAGGCCGCGGTCGACCGTGTCTCGACGATTTCGAGCGAGCGCGGCCGCGCCGTGAAGCTTGCATTGTCCGCCGGCAAATTGGTGTTGTCGGTGACCAATCCGGATTCCGGCAGCGCGACCGAGGAACTCGAGGTCGAATACGCTTCCGACCCGCTCGATATCGGATTCAATTCGCGTTATCTGCTCGATATCGCGGCGCAAATCGAAGGCGAAGTCGCAGTGCTGCGGCTGGCCGATCCCGGCTCGCCGACGCTGGTGCAGGACAAGGACAACAAAAGCGCGCTCTACGTGCTGATGCCGATGCGGGTGTGACGGTTACTCGCAAGACCGACTCTGACCTTCCCTCTCCCCTTGTGGGAGAGGGTGACGTCTCACGAAGTGAGGCGTCGGGTGAGGGGTTCGCACCGCAAACGCCACACCATCGACCAGTCGCCAAGCGTATCCGCAACTTCGCCAAGAATATGCGTCGGGAACCTACCGACGCTGAAGCGGCTATGTGGCGGTTGCTCCGCGACCGTCGGTTCGCGCGCTTCAAATTTCGCCGACAAGCCCCGTTTCAAAACTATATCCTCGATTTTGTGTGCTTCGAGAAGCGGATCATCATCGAAATCGATGGTAGTCAGCACGCATCGTCTGAGCGCGACGCAGCAAGAGACGCCGTCCTGATGGCCGAAAACTTTCGAGTCTCGCGCTACTGGAACAATGATGTGTTGCAGCGGCCTTCTGAAGTTCTGGAGGATATTCTCGCAAAGCTCGCCGAGCCGTAACAACCCCTCACCCGTCGCCGAACTTCGTTCGGCGCCACCCTCTCCCACAAGGGGAGAGGGAAAGAAGATCGACACCGCTTCTCCATGACAGTCTCCCGCATCCAACGCCTGACGCTGACGCACTTCCGCAACTACCGCGCGGCGGGCCTTGAGACGCGCGGCGACGTGGTGGTGCTGGCCGGTCCGAACGGCGCCGGCAAAACCAATTGCCTCGAGGCGATCTCGTTCCTGTCGCCCGGCCGCGGCTTGCGGCGCGCGCGCCTTGAAGACGTCGCCGACAACCAGGGCGACGGTTCATGGGCCGTATCGGCCGAGGTCGAAGGCGCGCTGGGCCTGGCCACGCTTGGCACCGGTATCGACCCGCCGCGCGATGACGCGTCGGCCACCGCCCGGCGCTGCCGCATCGACCGCGAGCCGGTGATTTCGGCGGCGGCCTTCGGCGATCACCTGCGCATGGTGTGGTTGACGCCAACGATGGACGGGCTGTTCCTCGGCGCGGCCTCGGAGCGGCGGCGGTTCTTTGACCGCCTCGTGCTCGCGATCGACAGCGAGCATTCAAGCCGGGTCTCGGCGCTCGACCGCTCGTTACGCTCGCGCAACCGGCTATTGGAGGTGCGCAACTACGACGACCATTGGTGTGACGCGATCGAGCGCGAGACCGCTGAGCTTGCGGTGGCCGTCGCCGCCACGCGCGGCCAGACCGCGACAAGACTGGCGGCGATGCTGCGCGCGCGGGGCGATGCCTCCGCCTTCCCTTCGGCCGAGATCATGCTCGACGGCTGGATGGAGAACGCGCTGTTGACCGAGCCTGCCACTGCCGTGGAAGACCGTTACCGGCAGATTCTGCGCGACGGCCGCCCGCGCGATGCCATGGCAGGGCGTACGCTCGACGGCCCGCATCTCACCGATCTGCAAGTGACCTACGCGCCCAAGAACATGCCGGCCCGCGACGCCTCGACCGGCGAACAGAAGGCGCTGTTGATCGGACTAGTGCTGGCGCATGCCGCGCTGGTTGCGGAGATGACCGGCATCACACCGCTGCTTTTGCTTGACGAAGTCGTCGCGCATCTTGATCCGAGCAGACGCAAGGCGCTATTGGAAGAACTGGCGAAACTCGGCGCACAGGTCTGGCTGACCGGCGCCGACCCGGCGGCGTTTGCCGAGATCGGCCCGTCGGGTGATATCTTCGATGTCGATTCCGGACGGATTGCAAAGCGGGGATAAGCCTTA
This sequence comes from Alphaproteobacteria bacterium, assembly GCA_005884765.1. Taxonomy (GTDB): domain Bacteria; phylum Pseudomonadota; class Alphaproteobacteria; order Rhizobiales; family Xanthobacteraceae; genus Bradyrhizobium. Next base: position 41,996 of record VAZV01000144.1, on the reverse strand, counting down.
CTGCGACGCGCTCGCCGCCGGCCCGGCGGTCCCGCCCAGAATCCGGTCGATGATGGACTGGATCAGGAATACCGATCCCTTTTCGGTCAGATGCACCTGATCGGTTGCGGAAATGTCGCTCGCACCCTCGCCGATGCGCGTCAGACAGCCATTGGCGTCGCACATGACGTCCCATACCGAAATGAATTCGGCGCCTGACGGCACGACGCTGTCGCGCAGCGGCGCGCCGGACCCGTCGGCTTCCGCCCGACCGGACCGCTCCGGGATCAGTCGATGATGCAGCATGAAGTAGCGAAGCACCTCATTCGGCAATCCGCGCTTCCACCACGGCACCGAACCCAACACAATGACGCGGGCGCCGGTCTCTTGCTTCAGCGCCGCCACGGTCCCAGCCACGCCATCGAGATAGCGGTCCCAGGCCGAGTGCAGCAGCACGATATCGGGCTTGAGTGCGCGGGCGAGCGACAAGACCTTATCGTTGATTGCGCGGCAGTTTGGCGTGCCGGCCACATCGGTGTCGAGCGCCGGGACGCAGGAACTGGAGGTGAACTGGGCGATGCCGAAGCCGCGGCTTTCCTGGGCCTTGCGCAAGCCGGGCATCAGGGCACCGGCGGTCGAATCGCCCCAGAGGAGGATCAGGGGACGCCGGCCCTGATCGACGCAATCATCGGCAAACGAGGTTTCACGGCTAGGATCGATCAGGCATTCATGGAGCCGCCATTTCGATGATTGCGTCACAACCTCGGTCATGCCGCGGATTTCGCCCGGCAGGCGGAAAACGAAGCCGCTGTTTTCGACGACAACGACGCCCGCCACCGCTACCAGCGCCATGCCGGCGCATAGACCGAGCAACCGGACCGGGCTCGGCCGGCCGAACCGAAACGGGATTTCGATCAGGCGATAGGTGGCCCAGGCGAGCGCAAAGCTCAATCCGACGATCAACCCGCGCTCAAGCAGCGTCAGCGGCGCGAATTTGATGAGCGCGAAAAAGACTAGCAGCGGCCAGTGCCAGAGATAGAGCGGATAGCTGATCAAACCGATCGCCACCATCGCCGGATTTGCGAGCACATGGCGGCAGCCCCAGGCGTTCGGCGCCGACACCAGCAGCGCGCCGCCTAGAACCGGCAGGATCGCCCACCAGCCCGGAAATGCGCTGTTGGTATCGAGCACGGCGGCGGCAATGGCGACCAGCAAGATGCCGATGCCGGCGCGAAGGTTGCTCGCGCTCGCGCTCTGATCGAGCTTGATCCAACCGCAAGCGAGGGCGGCGCCCGCGAGCAATTCCCAGGCCCGGGTGAACGGCAGATAGAAGGTCGCGACCGGGTTTGCGCCGATCATGGCCACGTTGAGCGCGAACGACGCGAGCCCGATGACGCAGGCCACCGCAAGCAGGCTCAGCCGCAACCGCGCGGCGAGCATCAGGATCAGCGGCCAAAACAGGTAAAACTGCTCCTCGATGCCGAGCGACCACAGGTGCAGCAGCGGCTTTTTGGCGGCTTCGACGTCGAAATAGCCCGATTGCAGCAATAGCGCGATGTTGGCAAAGAACGCGGCGCCGGCAAAGACGTCGGTGCTCAGTTGCGCATAGGCTGCGGGCAGCATCCACAGCCAGCCCAGCACCAGGACCACGCAGAGCACGACAAGCAGCGCCGGAAAGATGCGCCGGATGCGCCTGTTGTAAAAGCCGGCCAGGCTGAAGCGCTGGCGGCCGAGCCCGCGCGCGACGATGCCGGTGATCAGAAAACCCGAAATCACAAAGAAGATGTCGACGCCGATAAAACCGCCCGGCATGGCCTGCGGGAACGCGTGATACAGCACCACGAGCATCACGGCGACGGCCCGCAGGCCGTCAACATCCGGCCGATATCGATCTGGAGTCGAAGACAGCACCGGCCAATCCATAAAACGCGCGACAAACCGCAATCGGCCTTCTCTAGCAGGTCCGCGGGTCTCTGCCATTCACGGTCAAATCATGATCGCGACAATCCGGGCTTTTGGAGCCCGAAATCAAAGGTTCGAATCACGCTTTTTCGAGGCCCCGAAGCAGGCGCTTGGGCGCCTTGAAAAACAGCCGAAAAACCCCATTTATTCAACAGTTTGCTGGTAGAGACTTTGCGCTAGGCGCGCCCGGTCTTTCATGGCAGAAATAGCGTAATCAGCCCTCATCTTGCGCTGCTGATTCGGGACATCCTCGAAGGCCTCATACATGACAGAACCTGCCCGGCAATCGATCTCCGGCACCGAGCATTCCATCCCCGTTGAATATGGCGCGGAATCGATCCGGGTGTTGAAGGGCCTCGATGCGGTGCGCAAGCGGCCGGGCATGTACATCGGCGACACCGATGACGGTTCCGGCCTGCATCACATGGTCTACGAGGTCGTCGACAACGCGATCGACGAGGCGCTCGCCGGCCACGCCACCCTGGTCGAAGTCATCCTCAACGCCGACAATTCCGTCACCGTGCGCGACGACGGTCGCGGCATACCTGTCGACATCCACAAGGGCGAAGGCATTTCGGCTGCCGAGGTCATCATGACCCAGCTGCATGCCGGCGGTAAATTCGACCAGAACTCCTACAAGGTTTCGGGCGGCCTGCACGGCGTCGGCGTCTCGGTGGTCAACGCGCTGTCCAGCAAGCTGCAACTCAAAGTCTGGCGCGACGGCAAGGAGCATTTCATCGAATTCGCCCACGGCGATGCGGTAGCACCGCTGAAAGTGGTCGGCGAGGCCAAGGGCAAGCGCGGCACCGAGGTGACTTTCCAGGCCTCGACCGAGACCTTCACCAATGTCGAATATGATTTTGCGACGCTGGAGCATCGCCTGCGCGAGCTCGCGTTCTTGAATTCCGGCGTCAATATCGTGCTCTCCGACATGCGCCACGCGGTCGAGAAGCGCGAGGAAATGCGCTATGTCGGCGGCGTCGAGGAGTTCGTGAAGTATCTCGACCGCAACAAGAAGGCGATGGTGCCCGCGCCGATCATGGTGCGGTCGGAGGCGAACGGCATCGGCGTTGAGGCGGCGCTTTGGTGGAACGACAGCTATCATGAGAACGTGCTGTGCTTTACCAACAACATCCCGCAGCGCGACGGCGGCACACATCTGGCCGGTTTCCGCGGCGCACTGACCCGCCAGGTCAACGGCTATGCCGAAGCCAACGCGAAAAAAGAAAAGATCGCGCTGACCGGCGACGATTGCCGCGAAGGCCTCACCGCCGTCCTTTCGGTGAAAGTGCCCGATCCGAAATTTTCGTCGCAGACCAAGGACAAGCTGGTGTCCTCGGAAGTGCGCCCGGTGGTCGAGAACGTCATCAACGAGGCGCTCGCTGCATGGTTCGAGGAACATCCGGCCGAGGCCAAGGTCATCGTCGGCAAGGTGATCCAGGCAGCCGCCGCGCGCGAGGCCGCGCGCAAGGCACGCGAACTGACGCGAAAGAATCCGCTTAGCGTGTCCTCGCTGCCCGGCAAGCTCGCCGATTGCCAGGAAAAGGACCCCGCCAAATCGGAACTGTTCATCGTCGAGGGTGACAGCGCCGGCGGCAGCGCCAAAATGGGCCGCAACCGCGAATTCCAGGCCGTGCTGCCGCTGCGCGGCAAGATTCTCAACGTCGAACGCGTGCGCACCGACAAGATGCTGTCCAGCGAACAGATCGGCACGCTGATCACCGCCCTCGGCACCGGCATCAGCGACGATTTCAGCATCGACAAGCTGCGCTATCACAAGATCATCGTGATGACCGACGCCGATGTCGACGGCGCTCATATCCGCACGCTGCTTTTGACCTTCTTCTACCGGCAGATGCGCGAGATCATCGATCGCGGCCACCTCTATATCGCGCAGCCGCCGCTCTACAAGGTGACGCGCGGCAAGGCCGAGCAGTATTTGAAGGACGAGCGCGCGCTCGAAGATTTTTTGATCACGACCGGGCTCGATGACTGCGTTTTCAAGTCGGGTTCCGGCTCGGAACGCGCCGGCCGGGACCTCTTATCGCTGGTGGAAGACGCGCGGGTCATCCGCGGCATCCTGCACAATCTGCACAGCCGCTATAACCGCAAGGCGGTCGAGCAGGCGGCGATCGCCGGCGTGCTGAATCCGAAGCACATCGCCGACGTCGACACCGCCACTGGCGCCGCCGGTTACATTGCCAGGCGCCTTGATGCGATGGCCGACGAAGTCGAGCGCGGCTGGACCGGACGGTTCACCGAAGGCGAGGGTTTCTTCTTTGAGCGTACCGTCCGCGGCGTCAAGGATGTCGCCGTCATCGACGACGCCCTGCTCGGCTCGGCCGACGCACGCAAGCTTGATGAGTACGCGATAAAGCTGCAGGATGCCTATCCGAGTCCGGGACTGCTGCGCCGCAAGGATGCCGAGACCGCCATTCACGGCCCCGTCGGCCTGTTCGAAGCGGTGACCGACGCCGGCCGCAAGGGCGTGGCGCAGCAGCGCTACAAAGGCCTCGGCGAGATGAATCCGGAGCAGCTTTGGCAGACCACGCTCGACACCGAGGCTCGCACCCTGTTGCAGGTGAGGGTCAAGGAGGTCGACGAGGCCGACGACATCTTCACCAAGCTGATGGGCGACGTGGTCGAGCCGCGGCGCGAATTCATCCAGGATAACTCGCTCAGCGCCAATGTGGATGTGTAAGGACGATACTGAACGCTTCTAGATTGCCTGTGCCGGTTTATGCTCGGAAGTTCGTGTCAGAGGCAGCCCGCAAATGGACCGCGAATTTCGCAAACGGGGCGCTGTTGCGCCGCCCATCCAATACATCGTTGAGGGCGGTCATCGGTTAGGCGGCGCGATCGAACCGTCCGGCAACAAGAACGCGGCGTTGCCGATCATCGCGGCGGCGCTCTTGACCGAGCATCCGGTCACACTGGAAAACGTGCCGCGTATTCGCGACACCGAAACGCTGGTGGAGCTGATCCGCTCGGTCGGCGCCTCGGCGGAATGGCGAAGCGGCAACAAGCTCGCCATCCATGCCAAGGAAATCCGCGCCGCTGACCTCGATCCGGTTTTGTGCGCACGGATCCGTGCCTCGATCCTGCTCGCGGGACCGCTGCTCGCCCGCTGCGGCGAGGTGGCGCTGCCGCCGCCCGGCGGCGACGTGATCGGCCGACGGCGGCTCGATACCCATTTCCTCGCCTTCGAACAGTTAGGCGCCACCGTCACGGCGACCGACCGGCTCGAGTTTCGCTGCCCGCGCCTGAAGGGCGCGGACGTGTTCCTGGACGAGCCGAGCGTGACGGCCACCGAAAACGCGCTGATCGCGGCGGTGGCGGCACACGGCACCACCCAGTTGCGCAATGCTGCATCCGAACCGCACGTGCAGGATCTCGCGCATTTCCTCACCCGCCTCGGCGCGCGCATCGAAGGCATCGGCACCAACACCATGGTGGTGCACGGACCGGCCGCGCTCGGTGCCGCGAGCTACTCCATTCAACCCGACCACATCGAGGTCGGTTCGCTGATCGGGCTTGCCGCGGTGACGCGTTCTCCTCTGCGCATCATGCGCGCCGGCGTGGAGCATCTGCGCTCGATCCGGATGGGCTTCGAACGGCTTGGCATCGTCTGTGAAGTCAAGGGCGACGACCTCATCGTGCCGTCCAGCCAGACCCTGAAGATCCGCGACGATTTCGGCGGCCATGTGCCGAAGCTGGAAGATCAGCCGTGGCCGGCTTTCCCAGCCGATCTGATGTCGATCGCGATCGTGACCGCGACCCAGTGTGACGGCGTGATCCTGATGTTCGAAAAGATGTTCGAGTCGCGGATGTTCTTCGTCGACAAGCTGATTTCGATGGGCGCCCGCATCGTGCTGTGCGATCCGCATCGCGCGATCGTGGCCGGGCCGAGCCGGCTGCGCGGCGCACCGATGACGTCGCCCGACATCCGCGCCGGCATGGCGATGCTGCTGGCGGCGGCTTGCGCCGAGGGCACCTCGACCATCAACAACGCCGACCAGATCGAGCGCGGCTATGAGCGCATCGAGGAGCGGCTCAACGCGCTTGGTGCGAAAATCACCCGCGTGCCGGCCCGGACAGGATAGCGCATCAACCCCGCGATGGATGCGGCGCGGCGCGCTGCGGCACGAAGACAATCAGGGCGACGATCAACGCTACAAGAACAGCGGAGGCATCAAACCGGCCAACGGCGAGCCCGCCATCTGCTTTCGGCTTGTCGAGGAAATCACCGACGGTAGCGCCGAGCGGTCTCGTCAGGATGAACGCGCTCCAGAACAGCAGCGTGCGGGAAATGCTGGTGAAGAAATATGCTGCTGCGACCACAACCAGCGCGCCGCGTTCGTAGCCAAGCCCGTTGGTATCCGCTATCCAGTCGCCGAGCGCGGTACCCAGCGTTTGCGAAAACAGGATCGCGGTCGAATAAAACATTTCAATTCTCGGTGAGGCGACAGTGTTCACCGAAATCGAGCCGGCCTGCCGGTACCAAACGCCAAGCGAAGTTATCAAGCAGGCCAACAGGATCAGCGATCCCCCGCGATATCCGACACCCAGCGACCGGTCCGCGAAATCCGCCATCGTCGTGCCGGCGGTCGTGGTCGCAATAATGACAACCCCATATAGCAGCGGATGGAAACGCCGGGGCGGCGATCTGGGCGGCGACGGCGGCGGCGAAAACACCTATGAACATCGTGCTTGAGAGCGCGTAGCCCCAGTTCAGCGTCATCGAAACGGCATCGCCGCCGGTTTCTCCGAGGGTCGTCGCGATAATCTTGATCACCCAAAAGCCGAGTGTGACTGCGGGAACCTTGCTCATGCCATCATTTGCCTGCATCGGCCTCTTCCAGGTTGTTGCAACGGATGGCAGTCCCGGTGCACTTGCCGGTTCCGCCGCATTGCCAGTGTCTGTCCATGACCAGTCGGATCGAGGAAGCGTCGATTACCGCAAATGTGCCGGGCAATCACCTCACACTCGAGTTAACCGAGACACTCAAGCTGGCGGCGCCGATCGCACTGACACAGCTTGGGCAGATTGCGATGATGTCGACCGACCTCGCCTTTATCGGTCGCCTCGGCGATGACGCCGTCGCGGCGGCGGCGTTGGCTGGCACCGTCTATTTCGTCAGCTTCACCTTTGGGATGGGATTGATGTCGGCCGTTGCCCCGCTGGCCGCGCAGGCTTTCGGCCGGCGCGATCCGCATCTGATCCGGCGCGCGCTGCGCACCGGCCTGTGGGCCGCGCCGTTGATCGCGCTGCCGATCATGGCGTTTCCGCTGCGGGGCGAGCAGATCCTGCACGCGCTGGGTCAAGCGAGCGTGCCGGCGCGGCTGGCGCAGCAATATCTGTTTGGCCTCGCTTGGGGCGTGATGCCGGCGTTGTGGTTCCTCGCGATCCGCAGCTTCATGAGTGCGATCCATCGTCCGCAACCGGTCTTGTGGATCACGCTCGCCGCCATCCCGGCCAACGCGCTATTGGCTTATCTGTTGATCTACGGCGAATGGGGCCTACCACGGCTGGAACTATTCGGCGCCGGGCTTGCCACCACGATCGTCAATTTCGGAACGTTTGTCGCGAGCCTCTGGTTTGCCACACGCCGCCGGCCGTTTCGCAAGTACCACGTGCTCGGGCACGTCTGGCGCATCGACTGGGCGCTGATGCGCCAATTGCTCATCATCGGCGCGCCGATCTCGCTCGCGTTCCTGTTGGAGTATGGACTGTTTTCCGCCGCGGCGCTTCTGATGGGGCTGATCAGCACGGCCGCGCTTGCCGCCCACCAGGTCGCGTTGCAGGTCACCGCCATCCTGTTCATGGTGCCGTTCGGAATATCGCAGGCGGCAACGGTGCGGGTCGGACATGCCGTCGGCCGCAACGATGCCAAAGCGGTGAAGCGCGCGGGGCTTGTTGCAACGCTGCTCGGAATTGTGCTGGCATCGGTGCTGACACTCGCCGTGGTCGTCGCCCGATTTGCGATCGCGCGGGCTTTCTTTGGCGAAACGTCCGGAAGCGCGGGCGCTGCCGTCGAACTGGCCGCAACATGCAAACCATCGTTGTCGGATCGCTTCGTGGCATGAACGACACGCGGATACCGCTGTTGTTCGCCGCGATCGGTTATTGGATGATCGGATTTCCCTGCGCCTACGCCCTCGCATTCTCGGCGCGGTTCGGTGCCGTCGGGGTCTGGATCGGATTGTCCTGCGGCACCGCCGTCTACGCAGTTCTTCTGATCTTGCGGTTTCGGTTGCTGGCAGGCAGGCTGGAGCATGGTGAAAGTCCGCGAAATCCCGCCCACGGTTGATTCCGGCCAGCTTTTGGCCGGCGCCCAGTTCGTCGATGCCTTCAGCCTCGAGGTCGATGGCCGGGCGCTCAATGCGCGGCATGCCGCAGGGCGCATGCTGATCGTGCCCGCCATGCTGCGGCAGGTCCTACTCCTATTCGACATTAGCCGCGGTCTATTCCGCTGCGCCTGTCGCTGCTGGTGGCGTCTCCGTCCATTCAGCGACGCAACGCTCGAGGTCCTTCAAATTCTGCCGCATCTGCTCCAGCGAAAACCGGAGCGCGAAAAATCGCTCCGCGACGTCGCCGGGCCGGCCGCGGACCAGACCTTCGCTGCGCAGCGCGGTGACTTCGGCCGCGTACCCCCCCAACGCAACATCCACCGGCGCGATCGACGCCGGACCGCTGCCGTTCCGCAACATCGCCGCAATCGATCGCAGATAGCTAACGATCGCGTCGCTGACTTTGGCCAGCGGGGCGGCCAGCCTGCCTTGCAAATCGGACGGCAATGACTCGGCGCTGGCCCGCCCGATCATCACGAGGTCGTGGCGCAGTCGCAATATGGTACGCAGCAACGGACCGGTGTCCGGTCCTGATGACATATGAGCCCCGCGCTCGCGCTCTGCTTCCGTGCCAAGCGCATTCAACTCGACCAGCGCCTTGCCAATGCCATCCTGAAGCCGATGCAAGGCATCGCTGTCGAGGTCACGCGTCAGGCTCGCCAATAATTCGCCGAATGCGGCCGCGATCAGTTCCAGCGTCCGCGCGGCGCTGATGCGGATCTGATTGTGCGCCCGCGACGGCAGCACGAAGAAGGATACCAGGAGCCCGGTGAGCGCGCCTACGGTGACCTCCATGACACGATCGATCGCCGATCCGAGGGGATCGACGTGGCTAAATGTCGGGACCAGCAGCACGATCACGGCGGTCACCGTGGCTGCACTGAGGCTGGGATTGATAGCAGCGATGACAGCCAGCGGCGCCACCGCCAGCACCAGCAACGCCAGCAGCCCGGCTTCGCTGGAGTGCGGAATCAATACCGCGATGGCGCCGCCATAAACCGCGCCGCCCACCGTCCCGAACATATAGTCGCGGGTCGCTTTCAGCGATCGGCCGACGCTCATCTGGGTCACGATCAGGGAGGTCAATACCGCCCAGAGCGGCAGCCTCAGATGAAGTGCCGTCGCGACCGCGAAGGCGGCGGCTGCCGCCACGGTGACCCTGAAGGCCAGGGCAAGTTGCGCCTTCCGGGACCGGATCAACTTAGACAGCGGCTTTAGGCATGCGCTCATGCGCCCGTTCCGAAAATGTTGCAGACCAAGACCCTTACACAAGACCTTATAACCGACATCGGGCATGGCTGCTGCACGCAACGTGCAGACAGCTTGAAACGGGAAATCAGCCCGCCTACCCTGCGCGACAATGACTTTGAGGAAACGCCATGGCCCATGAAACCGAAACGCTCGCCGGCTATGTGGCCGATCTGAAATTCGAGGATATCCCGAGGCAAGTATTGGAGCGCGCCAAGGTTTTGACGCTCGATTTTCTCGGTAGCACGATCCGCGCGCGGCGCGATGCCGAATCGACGCCGTCGCTTCTGAAGATGCTCGAATCCCTCGCGCTGGACGGCGACGGCTACTCCACCGTCTTCGGCGACAGCAAAACCTGGACGCCGGCGGTCGCAGCCCTGCTCAACGGCGCGCTCGGTCATTCGCTTGATTTCGACGATACGCACGCCGATTCCTCGCTGCATCCGAGCGCGCCGGTGGTACCGGCCGCGTTTGCGGTCGGCGAAATGGCAGGCCGCTCCGGCCGCGACGTGCTGACCGCGATTGTCGCCGGTTATGAGGTGTGCTGCCGGCTCGGCAACGCGCTCGATCCCACCTCGCATTATGCCCGCGGCTTTCACCCGACCGCGACCGCAGGCACCTATGGCGCCGCGGCGGCGGCGGCAAAGTTGTTTGGACTGTCGAAAGGGCAGATCGTCGCGGCGTTCGGCGTCTCCGGCAGCCAGGCCGCGGGCTCGCTGCAGTTTCTGGTGAACGGAGCCTGGAACAAGCGCTATCAGGTCGGCGCCGCCGCCATGAACGGGGTGATCGCGGCAACGCTGGCGCGCAATGATTTTGTCGGCGCCACTGAAGCGGTCGAGGGCAAGCACGGTCTGTTGGTCGGCTATAGCGACAACCCCCATCCGGACAAGGCGGTCAAAGGGCTCGGCAACAGCTACGAGACCATGAAGATCGGCGTCAAACCCTATCCGAGCTGCCGCTACACCCATGCCGCGCTGGATGCCATCATTGCCATGCGCCGGGAGCACAATCTGACACCAGCCCAGGTCAAGCGCGTCGAGATCGGCCTGCACCGCAACGGTATCACGCTCACCGGCGATGCCGCCACGAAACGGCATCCGACCTCGATCGTCGGCGGCCAGTTCTCGATGTACTTCACGGGTGCGGTGGCGCTCGATCAGGGCCGCTTCGGCTGGGACGATTACGACCGGCTCGGCGATGCCGCGGTCGATGCGCTCGCGGACAAATTCGACGTGGTGCAGGACGATCGGCTGGAGGTCGGCCGTCTCCATCCGTTCGGCGCCCGCGTCTCGATCACGACCGAGGACGGCGTGCATGAGCGGCTCTATGCCGATCCCTCCGGCGAGCCCAATTCGTTTCCGGACGCGCAGGCGATGCAACAAAAGTTCCTGACGCTGGCCCGCCCGGTGCTGAACGGCCGCGCCGATCAGCTTGCGGACGCGATCCTCTCGCTTGAACGGTTTGATCGCGTCGAGAAGGCGACACTGTTGGGGCGCCAATAGCGCGGCTCCTCGCAATGGCACCAAGATACAATCCCGCGGCGCAGACCGCACCCGCCGCAAAAGTCAGGAGGATTTCATGAGCTGGCTTCCCGACAACGAACCCGTGCTGGGCGATGTGAAATCGTGCGATGCGCTGGAACTCGTGATCGTGCCGCGCACCCGCGACCTCGGCGACGGCTTTGCGGTTCGCCGCGCGCTGCCGCATGGCAAGCGGCAGATGGTCGGCCCTTTCATCTTCTTCGATCATTTCGGGCCGGTGCAGTTCATGTCCGGCAAGGGCATGGACGTGCGCCCGCATCCGCATATCGGGCTTGCCACCGTCACCTACCTGTTCGATGGCTCGATCATGCACCGCGACAGCGAGGGCAATATCCAACAGATCGAGCCCGGCGCCATGAACCTGATGACAGCCGGCCGCGGCATCGCGCATTCCGAGCGCACGCCGGACCCGCAGCGTCAACGGGGGCAGAAGATGCTGGGCCTGCAAAGCTGGATCGCGCTGCCGGAGGGAAAAGAAGAGATCGCGCCGTCGTTCCAGCATTATGCCGCGCCCGACCTGCCGCTGATCGCCGAACGCGGGTTTACCGCGCGGGTGATTGCAGGTACCTCGTTCGGCATATCGTCGCCGGTCACGATGGTATCGCCGTGGTTTTACACCGAGGTGACCGCAGAGACGGGAGTGAGCGTGCCGCTCGATCCCGACCACGAAGAGCGCGCGATTTATCTGGTCGACGGCGAGGTCGAAATCGCAGGCGACCGCTATGAGGGACCGCGGCTCCTGATCTTCCGGCCAGGCGATCGCATCACGGTGAAGACGACGTTGCCGACGCGGATGATGTTTCTGGGCGGCGACGCGCTGGAAGGCCCCCGCCACATCTGGTGGAATTTCGTGTCTTCCTCCAAGGAGCGGATCGAGCAGGCCAAGCAGGACTGGAAAACTGGCCGCTTCGCGCACGTCCCCAACGAACATGAGTTCATTCCGCTGCCGGAGTGAACTATCCCTTCCCTCATCGCTCGCGCGAGATCGTTCCGCCTCGAAAGTGCGCCCATGACCGCCATGCTTGCCAGCGACCTGCCCCTGCCACGGATCGGGCGCGGCAAGGTCCGCGATATCTACGCCGTCGGCGATGACCGCGTGCTGCTGCTCGCCACCGACCGCATCTCGGCCTTCGACGTCGTGATGGCCGAGACCATCCCGATGAAGGGCGCGGTGTTGACCCAGATCAGCGCGTTCTGGTTCAACGAGCTCGAAGGCATGGTGCCGCATCACATGATCAGCGCGGATGCCGACGAAATCATCCGTCAGGTGCCGGCACTGAAGGAAGATCGCGCCGATATCCTGGGCCGCGCCATGCTGTGCCGGCGCACCAGGGTTTTCCCAATCGAATGCGTGATCCGCGGCTATATCTCCGGCTCGGCCTGGAAGGAATTCGCCGCTTCCGGCACGCTCGCCGGCGAGAAGCTCGCGCCCGGCCTCACCGAAAGCGCCAAGCTGGACCCTGCGATCTTCAGCCCGGCGACCAAGGCCGAAACCGGCCATGACGAGAACATCACGGTCGCGCGGATGCGCGAAGTGGTCGGTGACGAAGTGGCGTACGAACTGGAGAGCATGGCGCGCGCCGTCTATACGCTCGGCGAGAAGCTTGCCCGCGACCAGGGCATCATCATCGCCGACACCAAATTCGAATTCGGCCGCGACACGCAGGGGCGCATCATCCTGATCGACGAGGTGATGACGCCCGACAGTTCGCGGTTCTGGGCGGCGGATGTTTACAAGCCGGGCCAGCCGCAGCCGAGTTTTGATAAGCAGCCATTGCGCGATTATCTCGACGCCGAGCGCCGCGCCGGCCGCTGGAACGGCGACGCGCCACCGCCGCCGCTGCCGGCTGATGTGATCGATGCCACCAGCAGACGCTATCTGGAGGCCTATCGGCGGATTACGGGGAAAGAGTTGAAGATATAACCGCCGTCATTGCGAGCGAAGCGAAGCAATCCAGAATGTCTCCGCGGCTACAGTCTGGATTGCTTCGTCGCTTCGCTCCTCGCAATGACGGCCTACAACAACGAGGGAGCGCGCACATGATCGACGCCGATACCGTTCTTGTCGAACGCGATGGACCGATCACCATCATCTCCATCAACCGTCCGCATTGCCGCAACGCCGTCGATGGTTTAACCGCGCGAAAACTCTACGATGCGTTTCTGGCATTCGATGCCGACGACGCGGCATCTGTCGCGGTGTTCACCGGTACCGGCGGCTATTTCTGCGCCGGCGCCGATCTGAAGGCGGTGGCGTCGGGCGATCCCGAAAAGAAGCGCGAAGTCGGCGGCCACAACTCCCTCGCGCCGATGGGGCCGAGCCGGCTGCGGCTGTCGAAGCCTGTGATCGCCGCAATCGAAGGCTTTGCGGTTGCGGGCGGCATGGAACTGGCGCTGTGGGCCGATATGCGCGTCGTCGCCGAAGACACCACCTTCGGCATCTTCTGCCGCCGTTTTGGCGTTCCCTTGATCGATCTCGGCACCATCCGCTTGCCGCGATTGATCGGACACTCACAGGCCATCGACCTGATCCTCACCGGACGGCCGGTCGGCGGTCCCGAGGCGCTCCGGATGGGTCTTGCCAACCGGCTGGTGCCGAAAGGCGAGACGCGCGCGCATGCGATTGCGCTCGCCAAAGACATCGCGCGCTTCCCGCAAACCTGCCTGCGTGCAGATCGGCTATCGGCGCTGCGGCAATGGGATCTCGACGAGGAAGAGGCGATTGCCAACGAAATGCGCGGCGGGCTGGAAGTGATCGCCTCGGGCGAGACGCTGTCGGGCGCAACGCGCTTTGCATCCGGCGCTGGACGTCACGGTGCCTTCGGCGCGGACGGTGGCACGCGCTAGCGGCGGCGCCTGTCACGTGCGCATGCCGCGCGAATTCCATCGCGCTTCGTCGGCTGTCATAAAAATTATCTTGTCCGCGGACGTTGCAGTCGTCTACCACTGACCGTGGGTGTTGGGGGCATACGCGCGCGTGGTCAGTCAATCCATCGGTCAATCCGTCAGTCGCGGTCCGAGGTTCCGTGCAGCGCTTAATGACGTTCTCGGCGGCGGCGCCGCCAGCGTTCTTACCGTGACATTCGGCCTGTCCTACGCGCTGATCATCTTCGCCGGCCCGCTGGCGCCATTCCTTTCCTACGGCGTCGCCGCGACCTTTATTTCATCCGCCGTTCTCGCGGCAACGATCGCGCTGGGCAGCTCGTTGCCGTTCGCAATCGCGGGTCCGGAGAGTTCGACCGCCGCCATGACCGGGATTTTGGCGTCGTCGCTGGTCGAACGAATGATGTCGACCGACCCGTCCGCCTCGCTGCTCGCGCCGGTTCTGATGACGCTTGGCCTTGCCAGCGTCGCCACCGGCATCGTGCTTTGTGGTTTCGGCGTGTCCCGGATGGGCCGCGCCATCCGCTATGTGCCTTATCCGGTCGTCGGCGGATTTTTGGGCGCGACCGGCTACCTGATCCTGCTCGGCGCCGTGAGGGTTATCACCGGTCAGCGCCCTCAACTGGCAACGCTCGAGCAGTTCGCCGGCATCCAGACGCTATCGGAGCTCGCGGCCGCTTGCCTGATGGCGCTTGTACTCTATCTGACCTGGCACCGTTCCCGCACGCCGTTTGGACTGCCCGTCATCCTGATCGGCGGCGTCATTGCCGCGCACATCGCGTTCTGGCTGGCCGGCATCTCGCCGACGCAGGCAGGCCTCCGGCTGGACCTTCCAGCCCCCGCCGCACGTCAATTTCATGTTGCCGTGGAACGCGGACGAAATCGGCCGCTATCCCTGGTACGCGGTGCCGGACCTTCTGGGCAATCTGATTGCAGTGATCTTCGTGACGGCGACAAGCACCTTGTTCAATACCGCCGGCGTCGAAGTCGCCGTCGATCGCGAGGCCAATCTCGAGCGCGAGCTGAACGTCACCGGTCTTGCCAACATGCTGTCCGGCGCCTTCGGCGGCTACACCGGCTGCATCTCGATCAGCCGCTCCGTGCTCAACTTCAACACCGGCGCAAGCGGCCGCCTTTCCGGCCTGACGGTAGCCGCGATCTCGGCGCTGATGCTGGTGTTTGCCCCCATGCTGCTCGGCTACATGCCGAAATTCGTGCTCGGCGGGCTGTTGATCTATCTGGGCGCGGACCAGTTCCACAAATGGATCGTTCAGTCGCGCCGCCGGCTCTCATTCACCGAATATCTTTCGCTGCTGGCGATCATCGTCATTATCGTGCAATGGGGTTTTATCGCCGGCATCCTGATCGGCGTCGTGATCGGCTGCACCACCTTCGCCCTGAGTGCGGCGCGCATCGATTCCATAAAATACAGCTTTGATGGTTCGGAATATCGCAGCTCGCTTGACCGCTCGCGCGACGATCAGGCCGTGCTTGCCGCGCATGGCGGCAAGATCCAGGGGCTGAACCTGCAGAGCTATTTGTTTTTCGGTTCGGCCAACCGGCTCTACCAGCACGTCAAGGCGCTGCTGGCTCGACACCCGGAGTGCCGGTATCTGGTGTTCGACTTCAAGCTGGTCACGGGCATCGACTCGTCAGCCGCCTACAGTTTCGCCCAGATCAAGCGGACAGCGCAGGACCGCGGCATCAAGCTGGTGCTCGTTCACCTTGCCCCGGCGGCGGAGAAGGCGCTGCGCTCGAGCGAGTTCATCTCGAAGGAGGTCGCTATCGTGCCTGAACTCGATCACGCGCTCGAATGGTGCGAGAACGAGATCATCACCCAGCACCAGGGGCTCGAACAGGAAGAGGCCAATCTTCGCGACTGGTTCGCGCAAATTCTCGGCAGCGAGGATGACACGTCGGAGCTGATCGGCCGCTGCGAACGCCTCGAGGTCGATGCCGGTGAGACCATCGTCAACGCCGGCGATGCCGCCGAATCCATGCATTTCATCCTGGACGGACGGGTCGGCATCATGGTGCCGGCAGATCAAGGCGGCGTCACACGGGTGCGAAGCCTCGGCCGTTACACGACGATCGGCGAAATGGGGCTGGTCTCGCATGCGCCGCGCAGTGCGACCATTCAGGCTGAGGTCGCGAGTATCCTGTATGTCCTGAGCGCACGCCAATTCGAGACCATCAAGAGCGAAAACCCGGCGCTCGGCCAGAAGCTGCTCACCTATTTCGTCACCGTAATGGCCGAGCGCTTGACCTTCGCCAACCGCACCATCGCGGTGCTGCGGAGGTAGTCGCGCCGCCTCGTCATTGCGAGGAGCGAAGCGACGAAGCAATCCAGCCAAGGCGCACAAAGACTGGATTGCTTCGCTTATGCTCGCAATGACGTGCTCACACCCCTGCCATCATCACGTATTTGATCTCGACATATTCGTCCATGCCGTGATGGGAGCCTTCGCGGCCGAGGCCCGATTCCTTGACGCCGCCGAACGGCGCCACTTCCGTGGTGATCAAGCCGGTGTTGACGCCGACCATGCCGGACTCCAGCGCTTCGGCCACCCGCCAGACCCGGCCGAGATCGCGCGCGTAGAAGTAGGATGCGAGGCCGAATGGCGATTTGTTGCACATCGCGATCACCTCGGCCTCGTCCTTGAAGCGGAACACCGGCGCGAGCGGACCAAACGTTTCCTCCTGCGACACCAGCGCGTCCGCCCTGACATTGGACAAGACCGTCGGTTCGAAGAAGGTGCCGCCGAGCGAATGGCGTTTGCCGCCGGTGACGATCTTGGCGCCGCCCTTGAGCGCATCAGCAATGTGCTTCTCGACCTTGTCGATCGCGGCCATGTTGATCAGCGGCCCCTGCGTCACGCCCTGTTCGGTGCCGTCGCCGATCTTCATCGCGGCCGCTTTCTTGGCGAGCTTCTCCACGAATTGATCGTAGATCTTGTCCTGGGCGTAGATGCGGTTGGCGCAGACGCAGGTCTGCCCCATGTTGCGATATTTCGAGACCATCGCGCCCTCGACCGCGGCATCGATATCGGCATCGTCGAACACAATGAACGGCGCGTTGCCGCCGAGCTCGAGCCCAAGCTTCTTCACCCCGACGGACGCCTGCTGATACAGGATCTTGCCGACCTCGGTCGAGCCGGTGAAGCCGATAAAGCGCACAGCGGGATGCTCGCACAACACCTTGCCGATCGCCGACGAATTGCCGGTCAGGACGTTGAGGACGCCCTTCGGCACGCCCGCCTTCTCCGCCAGCGCCGCGAGCGCCAGCGCGCTCAATGGCGTCTCGTTGGCGGGTTTGATGACCACGGTGCAGCCGGCGGCCAGCGCCGGCGATACCTTGCGGGTGATCATCGAGGACGGGAAATTCCATGGCGTGATCGCACCGCAAACGCCGATCGGCTGCTTGATCGCGAGCAGCCGCGCATCCGCGCGCTGCGTCGGAATGGTTTCGCCGTAAACGCGCCGTGCCTCCTCGGCAAAGAATTCGACATAGGCACCGCTGATATCGATTTCACCAAGCGACTCGGTGAGCGGCTTGCCCTGCTCCGAGGTCAGGATCAGCGCCAGGTCCTCGCGGTTGGCGATGATCAGGTCGAACCATTTGCGCAAAATGTTGGAGCGCTGCTTGGCGGTGAATTTGGCCCAGGCCGGAAACGCGCGCTCGGCGGCCTCCACCGCTTGGGTGGCTTCCGCCGTGCCCATCTTTGGCACTTTCGCCAGCTCGACGCCATTGACCGGATTGGTCACCGGATTGGCCGGCGTGCCGATCCAGGCGCCATCGATGTAGCAGCGGTCGCGCAGCAGGGACGGATCCTTCAGGCGGTCGTGCAGTGATGACGCGGAGGGTTTTGAAGTACGCGCAGCGGCGGTCGGGGACATGGCGTTGCTCCTCGGATTTTTGTGGTTTGACGCCGACTATAGGCTCAAACAATCCACAATGCACCGGACGCAACAACGCCGTCGCTTCAAGCATTTTTGAAAGAAGACCGAACCCGGTCAGGCCGCGCCGCTCAAATAGGTTTCGCGGCGGCCGATCATGCGCTCCGCCGCGGCCTTGGCGTCGGCCTTGGACGAGGTGGCGCAGGTGCGATATTCGAGGTCCGGCCTCCTTTCAGGCTCGCGCCGGGCGAACCACGATTTGGAACCGACCGACAACTGCGACAGCGCTTGCGCCACGTTGTCGACCGCGCCGAAGGAGTGCAGCGCACCGGTGCCGGCAAAGCGGACTTCATAGATGCCGGGCGTAATCGGCGCTTCGATATTTTCGCCGCGGCCGGCCCGCGGATAACGCTTCCATTCGCTCCAGGTCGAAATCATTGCCTGCCCCTCGCGCGGCGTCATTGGCCGCAAAAAATTGAATCAAACTATCGATCGGCAGCGCCGATTCGATCGTGTTCTGAACGCTTTACTGAAAAAAATGTCTTAACAGCCCTTGGGTGGAACCATATCGTTCCGATTCCGGAGGGTCTACCGGCATGGCGGCCAATTCACCGTAAAGTGTGGCGGAATGTGGCGGTTTGGTTACCGCTTCACCCGCAGGCCCATCACGAGATCGCGACCGGAAAGCCTCCCGCTAACACATGCTTGCGAGGCGGAACTGCCAGGAGGAAGATCGCGCCACTGCCATAAAACAAACGGGAGGAGCGCTATGCAAACCCAACCTCAGATCGATCAGATTCTGCGTCAAAAAACCGACGCCAGGGAGATACCTGGCGTGGTTGCGATCGCCGCAAGCGGCAACGAGGTGATTTATCAGGGCGCATTCGGCAAACGCGACCTATCCAAGCCAGATGCCATGACGGCCGACAGCGTGTTCTGGATCGCCTCGATGAGCAAGGCAATCACGGCCGCGGGCGCGATGCAGCTCGTCGAAGAGGGTAAGCTCTCGCTCGATGCGCCGATCGGCAAGGTGCTGCCCGATCTCGCCGCGCCCCAGGTGCTCGAAGGTTTCGATGCCAACGGTGAACCAAAATTGCGGCCGGCGAAAACGGAGATCACGCTGCGCCATCTGATGACCCACACCGCCGGCTTCTGCTACAATATGTGGAACGGTGACATGGTGAAGTATCTCGACAAGACCGGGCTTCCCGCCGTCACCACTTGCAAGAATGACGCGTTGAAGACGCCGATCATGTCCGATCCCGGCACGCGCTGGGAATACGGCACCAATATCGATTTCGTCGGCAAGGCCGTCGAAGCCGTGAGCGGCAAGCGGCTGGATGCGTACTTGCGCGATCACCTGCTCACGCCGCTCGGCATGAGCGATACCAGCTTCAAGCTCGGCGATTCCCAGCGTCAGCGGCTGGTCGGCATGCATGCGCGCGGCGAGGACGGATCGCTGGCGCCGATCCCGTTCGAGCTCGAGCAGGATCCGGAATTCCACATGGGCGGCGGCGGGCTATACGGTACCGCCGGCGATTACATCAAGTTCACCCAGATGATCCTCAACGGCGGCCGCGGCAACGGCAATCAGGTGCTCGCGCCCGAGACGGTTGCGATGATGGGGCAGAACCACATCGGCGAGCTCAACATGACCAAGATGATTTCCGCGGTCCCAAGCGCGACCAACGACGTCGATCTTTATCCGGACCTGGTGAAGAAATGGGGGCTCTCCTTCCTCATCACCACCGCGAGAACTCCGGAGGGCCGCAGTCCCGGCAGCCTCGCCTGGGCAGGGCTTGCCAACACCTATTACTGGATCGATCCGTCGCGCGACGTCACCGGCGTGATCCTGATGCAGCTGTTGCCGTTTGCGGACCGCAAGTGCCTGGAAGCTTTCGCGGGCTTCGAGGCCGGTATCTATGCCGGGCTCGACGTGACCGGTGGCCAGAAGGCGGCGTGAGCTCGAAATAGTCCACGCTCTCAACGTTCGTCATGGCCGGGCTTGTCCCGGCCATCCACGTCTTTGAGCGATGCATTGGGCCAAGACGTGGATGCCCGGGACAAGCCCCGGGCACGACAGGTTAAACAGTTGCGCTCGCGGCTACCCTACACCGGCAACCCGTTCTGCTGCGCCAATTGCTTCAGCGACACTTGCGGCCGCGCGCCGATGTGCTGGATCACTTCGGCCGCCGCGAGCGCGCCCAGCCGTCCGGCATTCTCATACCCGGCATTGCGCACCAGGCCGAACAGGAACCCGGCGGCAAAGAGATCGCCGGCGCCGGTGGTATCGACCATCCTCTCGATTGGAAACGCCGGCACCGCGACAACGCCGTCCTTTGATGCGACCATGCAACCTTTCTCGCTGCGCGTGACGACGCCGAGTTTGGTGTCCTGGCGCAGTTGCTTCAGCGCGGTGTCGAAATCTGAGGTTTGATACAGCGAATGCAGTTCCGCTTCGTTGGCAAACACCAGATCGACTGTGCCCTTGCGCATCAACTCAAGAAATTCGTCGCGATAGCGATCGACGCAGAATGAATCCGACAGCGTCAGCGCCACCTCGCGGCCGGCGTCATGCGCGATCGTCGCCGCCTTGACAAAGGCTTCCTTGGCGTTCTTCGGGTCCCAGAGATAGCCCTCGAGATAGACGATTTTCGATGCCGCGATCTGCGCCGCATCGATATCTTCGGGCATCAGCTGCTGCGCAGCACCGAGATAGGTGTTCATGGTGCGCTCGCCGTCATCCGTCACCAGGATGTAGGAGCAGCCGGTCGCGGGGCCGTCTGAAGCCGCCTTCGTCTCAAACGCGACCCCGGCGGCGCGGATGTCATGGGTGTAGAGCCGGCCGATCTGATCGTCCTTGACCTTGCCGACATAGGCCGCGCGGGCGCCAAGATTGGCAATCCCGACAATGGTGTTCGCGGCCGAGCCACCGGACATCTCGGTCGCCGGACCCATGTCGCGGTAGATCGACGCGGCGCGTGTCTCGTCGATCAAGGCCATGCCGCCCTTGGTCATGCCGTGGCGGCTGAGAAACTTCTCGTCGGTCCGCACCAGCACGTCGAAAATCGCGTTGCCGATCGCCAGAACGTCGTATTTCGCCTCGCTCATTCGTCAAAATCCTGCGTCGGGTCCGTTTACGGCGATTTCCGAAACGCTGCGGCCTAACACAGCCAACGCTGCTATAGAAGCCCGATGATACGCTCCTTCCTGACGGTATCCACGGGTACGCTGGCTTCACGGCTGCTTGGATTTGCGCGCGATTCCATGATCGCGGCGCTGCTCGGCGCCGGGCCGGTCGCCGATGCGTTTCTGGCCGCCTTCCAGCTCGTCAACGTGATTAGACGGCTGTTGAGCGAAGGCGCGCTGAACTCATCGCTGGTGCCGGCATGGCTGCGCGAGCGCGAGACCGCCGGCGCGGCAGCCGCGGCCGCTCTCGCAGGGCGGGTGCTCGGCACGCTCAGCGCGGCGCTCATCATCGTCGCGGCATTGATCGGGGTATTGATGCCGCTTGTCATGACCGCGCTCGCGCCGGGATTTGCCGGACTGACGACGCTGCAACTCGCGGTCGACGATGCCAGATTGATGCTGCCTTATCTTGCTTTCGCAGGTCCCGCCACGGTGCTGCTGGCGCTATCGAGCGCGCGAGGGCACTTCGCGCTGACGGCGTTTTCGCCGCTATTGTTCAACATCGCGCTGATTTCAGTCATGGCCGCGCTGTTCGTCTGGCGACAGGACGCAAGTCGGGCAGCGCTTGCGATGGCTTCTACCGTGGGCATTGCCGGCTTGTTGCAATTATCGATCCTGGCGATAGGCCACGGCGCTGGCGTTGCGACCCCTTTGCGCGTTGCGTCGCCGGCGCGATCATCGCGTCCTCCTCGCCCTCATCGGTGTCGTGGCTTTATTTCGCCAACCGCCTGGTCGAATTACCGCTCGGCATCGTCGGCGTCGCGATGGGTACCGTGTTGGTGCCGGAAATGGCGCGGGCGCTGCGCGGCAGCGAGATCGGCGCCGTGGCGCGCGCGGAATCGCGGGCGCTTGAACTTGCCGTCGGCCTGGCGCTGCCGGCGATGCTGGGACTGATGGTGCTGAGCGCGCCGATCGTGCGGTTGTTGTTCGAGCACGGCGCCTTCACCGCTTTCGACACCGCGGCGACCGCGCAGGCGCTGACGTGGCTTGCGCTCGCTCTCCCCGCCCATGTGCTGGTGAAATCGCTGTCGCCGGCCTTCTTTGCGCGCGAGGACACGCTCGCCCCGCTGGCGGCGATGCTGACGGGTCTTGCGGTCGCGCTCGTGCTGGCCGTGGTGCTCGGTCATTTCTTTGGTGCCGCCGGCATTGCCGCCAGTATCGCGGTGGGGGCATGGAGCAACGCGGCGAGCCTGATCCGGCGCGGAGCGGCGAACTTTGGATTTGCAATCGATGACGCAGCGCGCCGGCGGTTGCCGCGCATCGCCGCGGCGGCGCTGGTGATG
The DNA here is from genome assembly GCA_005884765.1 of Alphaproteobacteria bacterium. GTDB lineage: Bacteria > Pseudomonadota > Alphaproteobacteria > Rhizobiales > Xanthobacteraceae > Bradyrhizobium. Next base: position 19,663 of record VAZV01000144.1, on the reverse strand, counting down.
GGCGCGCTGTTGTGGTTGGCGATAATTTTTATTCCACCGCCAGCACACGGCCTCGCGCAGACTGTCGTTCTGGCACTGCTGATCGCCGGAGCAATGGCGGCTTACGGCGTGTTATTGAGCCTGTTTGGCGTGACGGGTTGGCGCGAGACGGTTAACGCCGTCAGGCCGACCAAGCCGGGCGACTTGCGCGCGTGAGGCGCGCATGGCAAACGACGGCGCGAAACGAGCGATCTTTCACGTAAATCTGGAACACTGACCATGGCGATGGTTGAACGGGTTTTTTCAGGCGTCCAGCCGACCGGCAATCTGCATCTCGGCAATTATCTCGGCGCGATTGTCAATTTCGTAAAGCTGCAGGAGACTTACAGCTGCCTCTATTGCGTCGTCGACCTGCACGCGATCACGCAAGGCGTGGACGTATGGGGCGGCCCGGCGGAGCTTGCCCGCAATACGCGCGAGGTTACCGCGGCGTTCATTGCGAGCGGCATCGATCCGAACAAGCACATCGTCTTCAACCAGAGCCAGGTCCCCGGACACGCCGAGCTGACCTGGATCTTCAACTGTGTCGCGCGCGTCGGATGGCTGAGCCGGATGACGCAGTTCAAGGAGAAGGCCGGCAAGGACCGCGAGAACGCGTCCGTCGGACTCTACGACTATCCGGTGCTGATGGCGGCGGATATCCTGCTCTACCGTGCCACCCATGTGCCCGTGGGCGAGGACCAGAAGCAGCATCTCGAGCTGTCGCGCGACATCGCGCAAAAATTCAACAACGATTTTGGCGACTCGATCCGCGGCCACGGTTTTGGAGATGGCCTGTTCTTTCCACAGCCGGAACCGCTGATCACGGGGCCGGCGACGAGGGTGATGAGCTTGCGCGACGGCACCAAGAAGATGTCGAAGTCGGACTCGTCTGACAATTCGCGCATCAACCTCACCGACGACGCCGACACCATCGCGCAGAAGATCCGCAAGGCAAAGACCGATCCGGAGCCGTTGCCATCGGAGGAGAAGGGACTAGAGGCGCGCGCCGAGGCCGACAATCTCGTCGGCATCTATGCCGCATTGTCCGGCCGCCCCAAGTCCGACGTGCTGCGCGACTTCGGCGGCGGGCAATTCTCCAGTTTCAAGAATGCGCTGGTCGAGCTTTGCGTCGCCAAGCTGTCGCCGATCGCCGCCGAGATGAAGCGGCTGGCGGCGGATCCAGGCCACGTCGATCAGATCCTGATCGACGGCGCCGAACGTGCAAACGTCATCGCCGAACAGACGCTGAAGACGACAAAGGACATCGTCGGCTTCGTCCGCAGGCGCTGATTTTTTTGCGATGCGAAGCAAGGTCCGACGCCATGCGGACGATGCTGGTTACCCTCTCCCAAAGGCGCGGCGAGTGTGGCAGCATGCGCCCAATTGTTTGACGCGTTTCTTCATGCGAACCGCTACCCACTTCGCTCGAAGACGCGTTGGCTGCAGCATCCAGGACGTGCATGACCACCCAGCGACGAAGCTACGAGACGGGTCACAAGCCGAAATGTCTGGTTATCGTTGACGACACCGCGGAATGGGACCGCGCGGTCTATTACGCGAGCCGCTGGGCGCTCCGGGCCGGCGGCGGCGTGGTGATGCTGCGCATCATCGAACTGGAAGATCAGAACCAGCAATGGCTGGGCGTTGCCGACATCATGCGCGCCGAGGCGGAGGAAGCCGCCAACGAGGCGCTCGACCGCGCGTCCGGCCGTGCCAATGGCATCGCCGCGATCACACCGGAGCGCGTGATCCGCGAGGGCGACCCGACCGAGCAGATCCTCGACGTCATCGACAAGGATAGCGATATCGCGATGCTGGTGCTGGCGGCCAATCCCGGGCCGGAAGGCCCCGGCCCGCTCATCACCACGATGGCCCAGGCGGTGGGCTCGTTCCCGATCCCGATCACCATCGTCTCCGGCGACCTCAGCGACGCCGAAATTGATGCGCTTTCCTGAGGTTGCGCGCGGGGAACAGCTAGTACCTTTGCACGGAGATTTTGCGGCACCGGCAAGCCCGTCAACCGATGAACCCATGTCGCAGCAAATCGGCGCCCGCGGCAATGACCGCGATCAACACCAGCTTCTTGAATGTCTCAGGTGCAATTTTATCGCGCATATGTTGTCCGAGGTACATGCCGAGCACGACTGGCAACATCGCGGCCGTCGAGACTAAAACGTCAAGCCAGTTGAACTGGCGGCTGGCCGTCAGCAGAATTGCCAGCATGCCAGAGGAAACGACGAGATACAGCGATGCTTCCTTTGTGAACGCCTTTCCGCTCAGTCCCTTTGCAAGCAGAAATATGAAAACAAGCGGTCCCGACATCGCTGCGATGCCTCCCAGAATCCCGCCGAAAAATCCGAATGTGATGCCGGTTGGTAAAACCAAGCGAGACTGAAGCTGCAGCTTCGGCGCGAGCAGCGTGACGCCGCCGACACCTATAAGCACCAGGCCTGCGATCATCTTTGCAACGTTCGCATCGAGCGCCAACAGGAGTCGAACTCCGAGGAAGAGGCCGGGAATCATGCCGAGAAACACTGGCATCAATTGCATGAGGCATCGTCCAGTCTTTCCGCCCTCCAGCGCCTGCGGCACGTTGCTGAAGATCAAGGGCATGCTCAGTAGCATCGCCGCTGATTTGATATCGATGAACAGCGACAGCAGCGGCAGCGCGACAACTGGCATGCCGACCCCGATTGTCCCCTTCAGGAGGCCGGCGACGATCAGGCTGCAAACCACGGTAGCAATGATGCTTGCTTGCTCGAACTGAAGGGCTTGGATCAACACGACGTTTGACTTCCGGAGGATGATGTTTCCCTGCCCAGCTTTCGCGCCGGGCTTTCGGATTCTCGCTCGCGAGGTTCGCAATTGTCTCGCGCGAACAGTTCGGCCTATGCCGAACTGTCTTCGATTGATATGCTTCCGGCATCAGCGATAGGGTTAGCGATGGTCGCGGCGGCAAATCTGGTGGAAGTGGCCGCTCTCGTGGGTGACACCGCGCGAGCGACGATGCTTAACGCCCTGATGGGCGGCCAGTCGCTGACGGCCACTGAGCTTGCTTACTGCGCCAATGTCTCTCGCTCGACGGCGAGCGGCCACCTGAGCAAGCTGGTCGCCGCGCGGCTTTTGACTGTCATCCACAAGCGCCGCTTCAGCTATTATCGGATCGCGTCCCCGCTGGTTGCGACAATGCTGGAGAGCATCAAGGTCGTCGCCGCCATAGAGGTGCCACCCCGTCGTCAGCCGCGGTCAGCAAACGACAATGCACTCCGTTTTGCCCGAAGTTGCTACGATCACCTGGCTGGCCAGGTAGGAGTCGCCGTTACCGATGCACTTGTGGCCATGGGGCACATCGTGCTCACCGATGAAGGCGGTGAGGTCACGTCTTCGGGCGGGCGTTTCCTTTCCGCGTTCGGCGCTGATCTGAGGCCGCGGACTCGGCGGATTTTCTGCCAGCCGTGTCTCGACTGGAGCGAGCGTCGTTATCACCTCAAGGGACTCGTCGGAGCTCGGATTCTGGATCGTCTATTGGAGCTCGGATGGCTCAAATGTGTGCCGGGCAGCCGTGCACTCGAACTGACGTCGTCCGGAAGGGCGGGCTTGTCCGAAACCTTCCAGATCGAGATCAACAACGAGGGTATGCCAACCGATCGATTACGCGACCCACGACGGCTGACAGCTTAGGCTGAGCGAAGCGTCATCTCGCGCAAATGCTGCAGGTCACCGTTTCCACTTTTTCGGCGTCCGTGGCCGACCTCATGGTCGGACCTCATGGTGGTCTGGCGCCGAGAAAGGAGCTGTTTTTCTTGCAGTGCGAAGGTGAAGCGTTTGGCCCACTGCCGCCGATTTCGGCGTCGCGCCACGTCGTCGGCTATCTGGGATACACCGGCCACCGGATCAATGTATTCGTCATCGGCAGGGGGTGACCGAGCAATGCTGCTCGCCAACCCGTCAAAACCTCTGCAGAGGTACTCGTGCGCACCTCTTGATCGTGCCTTAGCCGTCGCCATCTGATAGACAGAAGCTCACGCGCCGGCCTTGAACCGGCGACGCCGGAGAGAACCATGTTTATTCAGACCGAAACGACCCCCAATCCCGCGACGCTGAAATTCATCCCTGGCCGCCTCGTGCTCGAGGGCGGCACCATGGAGTTCGCCAACCACGAAGCCGCCGCACGCTCACCCCTCGCCGAGAGGCTTTTTGGCGTGCCCGGCGTCACCGGCGTGTTTTACGGGTCGGACTTCATCACCGTGACCAAGGACGCCAGCGACTGGCAGCATTTAAAGCCCGCGATCCTCGGCGCGATCATGGAGCATTACATGTCCGGCGCGCCGCTGCTCTCCGACGGCAGCGCCACCAGCGACGAGGCGAGCGATGAAGCCGGCGAATTCTTCAACGAGGCGGACGCCGAGACGGTCGAAATGATCAAGGACCTGATCGAAACCAGGGTCCGGCCTGCTGTGGCCAACGACGGCGGCGACATCACCTTCCGTGGCTTCAAGGATGGCATCGTCTATCTCAACATGAAGGGCGCCTGCTCAGGCTGCCCGTCATCGACCGCGACGTTGCGGCACGGCATTCAGAACCTGCTGCGGCATTTCGTGCCTGAGGTGGTCGAAGTCCAGCCGGTGTAAGCGGTCACCTGTAGGATGGGCAAAGGCGCACCTCGCGCCGTGCCCACCATCGCGCGATTCGGAAGAGAAGATATGGCCGTTTGGCCAAAGAGGTGGGCACGGCGCTGACGCGCCTTTGCCCACCCTGCGAAGCTGCTATACATCGCCCATGCTGATCCTCGCCATCGATACCGCGCTCGATGCCTGCGCCGCAGGCGTTCTCGACACCGACGCCGGCAAGCTGATTGCGCAGGAATCGCTGCCGATGAAGCGCGGCCATGCCGAAGCCTTGATGCCGCTGATCGCGCGGGTCATGCAGCAATCGGGGCTGCCGTTTTCGGCGTTCGACCGTATCGCGGTAACCACCGGGCCGGGCAGTTTTACAGGCTTAAGGGTGGGACTTTCCGCCGCGCGCGGCATTGCGCTGGCCGCCGGAAAGCCGGCCGTGGGAGTGACCACGCTGACGGCCTATGCCGCGCCCGTGGTGAGCGATCATGGCGAACATCCCGTCATCGCGGCGATCGATGCGCGCCACGGCCACGTGTACTTCCAGGTGGTCGGCGGCGACGGCACGTCTTTGATCTCGCCTCAAGTGGCGCCGATTGCCGAGGCGCTGGCGGCATGGCGGTTTGGACCGCCGTATCTGGTCGGCAATGCCGCGACAATTCTCAGCCAGCACTGGCCGGCCCATGCGGCGCCCCCCTTCGAGGTCCATGCGCAAGTAGCCCCTGATATCGCCTGGGTGGCGTGGCTGGGTGCCGCGGTCAATCCGGAAAGTGCGCCCGCGCGGCCCTGCTATCTGCGCGCGCCCGATGCCAAACCTTCAAAGGACGTACCGCTGACGACCACGCAGCCGATCGCCTCATGATGACGTGGTTCTCGGGGCTTTGGGGTATGGGCGCCACACCCGCGATCGAGGCCGCCACCTTGCGCGACGCGCCAAGACTCGCCGAGCTTCATGGTGCCTCGTTTCATCGCGGTTGGGGCGAGAGCGAATTCGAGAACATGATGCGCGAGCGCAATACGCTCGTTCATCGCCTCCGACTGGGACGAAAGATCATAGGCTTTGCGGTGTCGCGGATGGCGGCCGATGAGGCGGAGATATTGTCGATTGCGATCGATGCCGCCCATCGCGGCCGGGGCCTGTCGCGTGAGCTGCTTTTAACCCATCTCGGTCACCTGGCGGGCCGCGGCGCTCGCGCCATATTCCTCGAGGTCGAGGAACAGAACGAACCGGCGCGCCGGCTCTACGAATGGGCCGGATTTGGCGTGGTTGGGCGCCGCGAGCGCTATTATCAGCAGGCGAACGGGGAACAATTGAATGCGCTTCTGATGCGCCGCGACTTGTCGTAAACTGCGCGGACTGGCAGAAAGCGCGTTAGGCAAAGGATCCCATGACCGTCTTGAAATCCACGCCGGCCGTGAAAGCCACCGGAATAGAGGCGCGTTGCGCCGCCACCGGCATGCGCATGACCGAACAGCGCCGCGTCATCGCGCGCGTGCTGGCGGAGGCCGCGGATCATCCCGATGTCGAGGAGTTGTACCGGCGTTGTGTCGCGGTCGACGACAAGATCTCGATCTCGACGGTGTATCGCACCGTCAAGCTGTTCGAGGATGCCGGCATCATCGAGCGCCACGACTTCCGTGAAGGGCGCGCCCGCTACGAGCAGATGCGCGACAGCCACCACGATCATCTGATCAACCTGCGCGACGGCAAGGTGATCGAATTCACCTCGGAGGAGATCGAAAAGCTGCAAGCCGAAATTGCCCGCAAGCTCGGCTACAAGCTGGTCGACCACCGGCTTGAGCTGTATTGCGTCCCGATGGACGACGAAAAGAAGTGACTATCCGCGTCATCCTGGGGCACGCGTGAACCGGGAATCTCGAGATTCCGGGCTTAATGCCGGAATGCCAGGCCCAAACGCTGGATTTTCGGCCCTTTAGCCTATATCTGAGCAGCATTGACACATTCGGGTTCCATGAAGCCGCCGCGCAAGCTGCATATCAAATCCTATGGCTGCCAGATGAACGTCTACGATGCCCAGCGCATGGTGGACACATTGGCGGGCGAAGGCTTTGTCGAGACCGCCAGCGCTGACGACGCGGACCTCGTGATCCTCAACACTTGCCACATCCGCGAAAAGGCTTCCGAGAAAGTCTACTCGGAACTGGGCCGGCTGCGCGCCGCCAAGGGCGAGGCCGCACGCAATGGCCGACAGATGAGCATCGCGGTGGCCGGATGCGTCGCGCAGGCCGAAGGCGAGGAGATCATCCGCCGCGCGCCGGTCGTCGATGTCGTGGTCGGTCCGCAGAGCTACCACCATTTGCCGCAGCTTTTGGCCCGCGCAAACAGCGTTGGCCGCGCGATCGAGACCGAATTCCCGCTCCAGGACAAGTTCGGATTTTTGCCGCCGCCGCGGCCCGACGCAATCCGCGCCCGCGGCATTTCGTCCTTTGTCACCGTTCAGGAAGGCTGCGACAAATTCTGCACCTTCTGCGTGGTGCCGTATACGCGGGGCGCCGAGGTGTCGCGGCCGGTCGCCAAGATCATCGACGATGTGATGCGGCTCGCCGACAATGGCGTGCGCGAAATCACCCTGATCGGACAGAACGTCAACGCCTATCACGGCGAGGGGCCGGACGGACAAAGCTGGCCGCTCGGCAAACTGCTGCATCGCCTCGCCGAAATTCCCGGCATTGTCCGCCTGCGCTATTCGACCAGCCATCCACGCGACGTCGATGATTCGCTGCTCGAGGCGCATCGCGATGTGCCGGCGCTGATGCCGCGACCGTTTTCGTGCAGTACGGCAAGATATTGCATTTTCATCGGATTTTATTGTTGGCTTCCCCGGCGAGACCGAGGAAGATTTTTCCGCCACCCTCGCGCTTGTCACGCAAATCGGATACGCTGGCGCCTATTCGTTCAAATATTCGCCGCGGCCCGGCACGCCTGCGGCGGACTTCAAGGAGACGGTGTCAGCGCAAGACATGGACAAGCGATTGGTGCGGCTCCAGGAATTGATCGACAGCCAGCAGTCGGCCTTCAACATGGCTGCGATTGGCAACACCGTCGATGTACTGTTCGAGCGCGCCGCGCGCAATCCGGGCCAGATCGTCGGCCGCACCGCCTATCTTCAGCCCACGCATGTGATGGCCTCGCCTGACATCATCGGCCAGGTTCTGCCGGTCAGAATAGAAAGCCTCGAGCGCTACAGCCTGCTCGGCGAACTTGTGGTCCCGGTGCATGCGCATGCCGTCCGGCCGGCCTCCTCTCACATGACCAACGGAGCCTGAACCCTTGCCAAAAAGTGCATCGGATTCGCCTTCGCTCGCTCCCAGCCGCAAATTTGACCGCGACATGCAGGTTCCGCCCGAGACGCAGGTCGTCATCGACTTTGACGACAACCGCGCCGCTTCCGCGTTGGTCGGCCCGTATGGACAGAATTTGGCGCTGATCGAGCGCCGGCTCGGCGTCGTCGTCGATTCCCGCGGCAACCACATCACCATCGCCGGCTCCCGCGACGGCTGCGACGCGGCACGGCGCGTGCTGGAAGCGCTCTATGCGCAAGCCGTCCAGGGGCAGGAGCTCGCGCAGGGCGACGTCGAAGGCGCGATCCGCGCCGTGATCGCGCAAGGTTCGTTGTTCGAGTTCGATGCCAAAGCGGCAAAGTCGGCGTTCGAAATCATCAATTTACGCAAGCGTCCGGTGCGGGCGCGCACCGCCGCGCAGGATTCCTATGTCCGCGCGCTGAAGCGCCATGAGCTGGTGTTCGGCGTCGGACCTGCCGGCACCGGCAAGACCTGGCTTGCAGTCGCGTACGCCGCGCAACTGTTCGAACGCAAGGAAGTCGACCGCATCATCCTGTCGCGTCCGGCGGTCGAGGCCGGCGAGCGGCTTGGCTTCCTGCCCGGCGATTTGCGCGAGAAGGTCGATCCGTACCTGCGGCCGATTTACGACGCGCTGTACGATCTGATGGATTCGCGCGTCGTCGAGCGCGCGCTGCAAGCCGGCGAAATCGAGATCGCACCGCTCGCCTTCATGCGCGGCCGTACGCTGACCAACGCCGCCATCATCCTGGACGAGGCGCAGAACACCACTTCCATGCAGATGAAGATGTTCCTGACCCGGCTCGGCGAAAACAGCCGCATGATCGTCACCGGCGATCCTTCCCAGGTCGATTTGCCGAACGGCCAGACTTCGGGCCTCGCGGAAGCCGCCAAATTGCTCGATGGCGTCGAGGGCATCGCGCAAGTGAAATTCACCGCCGAGGACGTGATCCGCCACGAGCTGGTGGCGCGGATCGTCGCTGCTTATGAAGGATCGCCGCAGCGGCCGGCAGCCGCCAAGCCGTGATCCGAAACTGAACGCGCCCGCGCGCTGGAGGCGACTTCCGTCGCAAAGAAATTCCGCACGATGCCGAACTTAATCCTCCCGATCACCGAGGTTCTCGTTGTCGCCGCTTGCTGGCGAGATGAACCTGACGCCGAGGCCGTGATCCAGCGCGCCATCGCGGCCGCCGCCGAGACCGTCGATCAAGACGTCGGCGAGGCCGAGCTGGCGGTCATGCTGACCGACGACGCCGGCATTCGCACGCTCAACTTGAACTGGCGCGGCGTCGACAAGCCGACCAATGTGCTGTCGTTCCCGGCGCTGCAAACGTCCCGCCCGAGCGCTGCGGACGACGCGCCGCGCATGCTCGGCGACATCGCGATTGCCTATCAGACGATGCGCAAGGAGGCCGATGAGGAACAAAAGCCGTTCGAGCATCATCTCAGCCATCTTGCGGTGCATGGTTTCCTGCACCTGATCGGTTACGATCACGACGAGGACGACGACGCCGAAGCGATGGAAACCCTCGAGCAGGAGATTCTCGCGCAGCTCGGCATTCCCAATCCGTATGCGGATCGCGATCCCCATGCGGAAGGGAAGCGGATGGACTGAGATGATCGACTCCGAACCGACCCACGACAATCCCCGCAATACGCGCAATCTGCCGGCGGTGGTGCGGCCCGGCGACGCCACGCGACGCGTAGCCGAAGGCTGGCTCAGCCGCGCCATCCGCACGCTGTTCGGATGGAAAGCGGGATCGGTCCGCGACGACCTGCAGGTCGTGCTCGATGCCTCTACCCCCGATGACGCCGGCTTCACCGCGGTCGAGCGCACCATGCTGCGCAATATCCTCGGCCTGCATGAGCGGCGCATCGCCGACGTCATGGTGCACCGCGCCGACATCGTGGCCGTGAAGCGCGACATTCCGCTCGGCGAACTGATGGACCTGTTCGAGAGCGCGGCACATTCGCGGCTTGTGGTCTACCACGAGACCCTCGACGATCCCGAGGGCATCGTTCATATCCGCGATCTTCTGGCGTTCATGACCGCAAAAGCGCGCGTGCCCGAGGCCGCCAAGGCAAGACGCAAAAAGCCTTTCCCCGCCGGCCTCGATCTGCGCGCCGTCGATTTGGCGCTGCCGCTTGCGGACGCCAACATCATCCGGAAATTGCTTTACGTGCCGCCGTCGATGCGCGCGATCGATCTGCTGGCGCAGATGCAGGCCTCGCGCATCCACCTCGCGCTGGTGGTGGACGAATATGGCGGGACCGATGGCCTGGTCTCGATCGAGGACATCGTCGAGCAGATTGTCGGCGAGATCGACGACGAGCACGACAGCGACGAGCCGCCCTCGATCGTGCGGCAGATGGACAATTCCTTCATCGCCGACGCCCGCGCCAGCCTCGACGACGTCCGCTCCGTGATCGGCGAGGATTTCGTGACCGGCGAGGCCGGCGAAGAGGTGGAGACGCTCGGCGGCTATCTCGTCAGCCATGTCGGCCGCCTGCCGGTTCGCGGCGAGGTCATTTCCGGTCCCGGCAATTTCGAAGTCGAGGTGCTGGATGCCGATCCGCGGCGGGTGAAGCGCCTGCGTATCGCTACGCGCAAGGAGCGCCCCACGCTGCGAACCCAGCGCGAGAACCGCCGCCGCGAGGTGCCGCCGGAAGCTGGCCAGACGCCGGGCTCCGACAGTTCGAGCCCGCCAGCCAGCGATGGAGCCGGCTCGCAGTGAAAATAGCAGACAAGCTTCGCGCGGCGCCTCTGGCGGTCATCCTGACCTGGGGATGGAGGCGCGCAGCCATTGCGCTGTTGGCCGGCGCATTGTCGGTGCTTGCAATGGCGCCATTCAATGCGTGGCCGGTGCTGTTCCTGACGTTTCCGGTGGTGGTCTGGCTGATCGACGGCGCCGCCGCGGGCAGGTGGCGCGGCGTGCCGGCGGCGGCGATGTCGGGCTGGTGGTTCGGCCTCGGTTACTTCGTGTTCGGATTGTACTGGATCGGCTACGCCTTCCTGGTCGATGCATCGACCTTCGCGTGGCTGTTGCCGTTCGCGATATTGGGACTGCCCGCCTATCTGGCGCTATTCACGGCGTTAGGCTTTGCGCTGGCGCGCCTGCTCTGGACCCGCGACGCCTCGCGCGTGATCGCGCTCGCTATCAGCCTCACGGTCGCCGAATGGCTGCGCGGCCAGGTGCTCACGGGCTTTCCGTGGAATGCATTCGGCTACGCGCTGTCGGAGCCGCTGGCGCTGGCGCAGACGGCCTCGCTGATCGGTCTGTGGGGCATGACATTCCTGGCCGTGGCGATTTTCGCAAGCCCCGCCGCACTGATCGATGGCAGCTCGCGCGGACGAAAGCCATGGATCGCGCTAGTCACATCCATCGCCGTGCTGATCGCGATGGGCAGCTTCGGCATCATCCGGCTGTCGCAGCATCCGACCTTGACGGTTGTCAACGCCAAGCTGCGGATCATGCAACCCAATCTGCAACAGGACGAAAAATTCAACTATTCCGCCAAGGCGGCGGTGATGCAGAAATATTTGACGCTGTCCGATCGTGCGTCGGGACCGCAGTCGACCGGCGTGCGCGACGCCAACATCCTGATCTGGCCGGAATCGGCATTTCCGTTTTTCCTGACCCGCGAAGCCGATGCGATGGCGCAAATTGCCGATCTCCTGCCCAAGGGCACCACCCTGATCACCGGTTCGGTCCGGGCGCCCGATCTGCCGCCCGGGACCAGAGTCACGCGCGCCTATAATTCGGTTTACGTGATCGACCACGACGGCAGCGTGGAATCGATCTACGACAAGCTGCATCTGGTGCCGTTCGGCGAATTCCTGCCGTTTCAGGATTTGATGGAAAAACTCGGCTTCGTGCAGCTCACCAAGATTCAGGGCGGTTTCATTCCGGGCACGGTGCGGCGGACGATGGCGATACCGGGTGCCCCGCGGGCGCTACCCTTGATCTGTTACGAAGCGATTTTTCCCGCCGACATTGCCACGCACAACGACCGACCGGGCTGGATCGTCAATCTGACCAATGACGGCTGGTTTGGCATCTCGACTGGTCCCTACCAACATTTGCAGCAAGCACGGCTGCGGGCGGTCGAGCAGGGATTGCCGGTCGTTCGCGCCGCAAACACCGGCATTTCCGCGGTGATCGATCCGCTGGGGCGGATTGTCGCGCGGCTCGGTCTTGGCGTTGAGGGCGTGCTGGATTCCACGCTGCCGGCGGCGATTGCGCCGACCATCTACGCGCGCTTCGGCGATATTCCCGCCGCCATCCTCGTCGCGGGTGCCCTGATCTTCGTTGTTCGCCGACGGGTCGCGAAGCGGCGCTGACGAGCGTGGCGCTCGAAAGCTCGCAAACGGCGGCGGCGGCCCGGCGCGGCGAAATTCGGACTCGGGGGCTGATCGCATATTCGGGCTTTTTTCCGGTTGCTCGACGAAATTCCTGCAGTTGACAGACCGGCAATGCCGTTCGCATTCTTCGCCCCACAAAAATCCGATCAGTTCATTGCTCAAATTTTCCCCAGTCCTTTCCCGACCTCCGAGCAAGATTTGACGGTGTTGGTGTCTGCGGCATGCGTCCTGTTGGCATGCCTCATCCCCAGGCCTTTAGGAGTGTTTGGAGATGTCGACCAAAGCGCCCGACCCTGTTGACAAATATGTCGGCAGTCGCGTGCGCATGCGCCGCATCATGCTGGGAATGAGCCAGGAAAAGCTCGGCGAGGCCTTGGGCCTAACCTTCCAGCAAATTCAAAAATACGAGAAAGGCACCAACCGGGTCGGCGCCAGCCGCATCCAGCAGATCTCGGAAATCCTCCAGGTCCCGGTCTCGTTTCTGTTCGAGGGCGGACCGCGCGGCACCGTAAGCGTCGATGGTTTTAGCGAAGGCACCTCACCGGCTTACGTTTCCGATTTTCTCGCGACCTCGGAAGGACTGGCGCTGACCCGCGCGTTTACGCGCATCACGGACGCCAAGCTCCGCCGCAGCATTGTCGATCTGGTCGAGCAGATCGCCGCGCGCGAGCTAGCCGACAAGGTGTGAGGCGAACTTCAAGCTTCAATATCCCAAGCTTCAATACCATTGACGCGCCCGGCGGCGCGGGGGCATGACAATGGCCATGGTCCCTGGCAATGGCACAGACATGATCGCGCGCGCCCGGCTGTTGTACCGGCTGTATCAGACGCCGCGATGAGCGTTGCACACCGCGATGGCGCTCCGCGCAGCGCGCCATCCGATGATGGCGCTGCCGGCCATGCGCACGGCGCATTCTTCGGCCGCCGCAAGGGGCACCGGCTGCGTTCGCACCAGGCCGATCTGATTGAAAAGCTTTTGCCGCGCCTGGCGCTCGATATCGCAAGCCCCGCGCCGTCCGATCTTGCCGATCTGTTCGATCCGCGCGCCGATGCAGTCAATCTGGAAATTGGATTTGGCGGCGGCGAACATCTGATCGCGCAGGCGCTGGCTTTTCCAAATAACGGTTTTATCGGCTGCGAGCCCTATATCAACGGCATGGCCAAGATCCTGACCCAGATCGAGGCCCACAACATCGGCAACATCCGCCTGTTCGCGGGCGACGCCATCGAGCTCTTGGCATGGGTGCCGGCGTGCTCGCTCAAGCGCATCGAGCTGATCCATCCCGATCCATGGCCGAAACGGCGGCATTGGAAGCGGCGCTTCGTGCAAGACGCGACCGTTGCTGCGATGGCGCGTGCCCTGAAAGGTGATGGCGAATTCCGTTTCGTCAGCGACATCGCCGACTATTGCGCCTGGACGCTAGCGCATCTGCAACGCTCGCCCGATTTCATCTGGATGGCCGAGCGCGCCAGCGATTGGCGCTTGCCGTGGGACGGCTACACCATGACCCGCTACGGCCGCAAAGCCGAGCGCGAAGGCCGCGTCGCGGCTTACTTGCGGTTTCGCAAGATCGGCTAAAGCATGATCCGGAGAAGTGGGCACCGGTTTTCCGAAGAAGATCATGTTCAGACAAAAGCATAGAGCGGGATGACGTTTCGAAGAAAAGTCATCCCGCTTTAGCGGCTCTTCCAGAAATTCACCACGCGCTCGGCGGTCGATGGCATGAGCCGCGCAAAGTTCGCACGCGCCGCCTCGATGTCGGCCGCCGCCGGTATGCGGTTTGGCCCGAGCCGCAACAGCAGAAGCGCGCGCACCGTGGCCCATTCGAGGCCGATGGTCTTGCCGACGATGAGGATCGGGTCCTGGCGGTCGCCCGAGATCAGGCGGTCCAGCATCGCGATCTTCACGCCCGACAGCGCCGACAGCGCCGCGACCGATTCCTCGTATCGATGGCTCTTTGCGAAACCGAGCAGCGCGCCTTCGTTGAGATAGCCGTCGCGATGCAGCGCCAGCACCGTGCGCTGCGCCGGCATGAAGTCGCGGCGGTTTTCGACCTGCTCGGGCGCACCGGAAATTTCCACCATCGCTTGCTTGATCGCCGCCTGTCGCGCGGGCTTGACCACCTCGAATAGGCGCCGGCGGACGACATCGATCGATCCTGCCAACAGCTCCTTCAATCGTTCACTGGACAGATCGTCTCTTTGACCGATCTTGAGCGTCAGGACGCCGTCCTGGCCGGCGCGCTGGATCAGCGCCGAATATCCGCTTTGGGAAAAATGCGCCCCGGAATTGCCGGCGGCGCGCCTGACCACGTCGCGGTCGCCGCGGCGCACCAGCACGTCGGTGAGACCGGTCGAGAGTGTCGGCCGCTCCGACATCGCCAGCAGATGACCCTGGCCCTTGATGCCCGCGATCTCGATCAGCCCTTGCTCGTCGATGACGGACGAGCGGCGCAACAGCGGCCCGGCAATCGTGATTTCGTTGTCGCGCGCGAGTTGCCCGACCAGCGCGCGCGGCGCGTTGGCGATCAGCGACATTCGCTCGGCAAGCTCGACGCGCGCGGCGAGCTCGGCGTGCGGAACGAGATCGATCAGCAAGCTGTCGATCAGATCGACGTGATCGGATTTGAGCCTCGCAGCGTCCTGGAAGAACAGCTCCGCGATCGCCCGCGCGGCCTCGGTGCGGCGCTGGGGATCGCCATGCCGGACGATCTCATCGAGCCCGGGGATCAGCGACGTGACAGCTGTCATCAACACACTCAAAACCGGCGCGTCGCTTAAATTGGCGCTGCTCAAGACGTTCGGGGACACCAGATTGTGTGCAATTTAGGCGGGCTTCGTGAAGGAAGCGTTAGGTTCGAAAGCGCAGCGCTAGGGCGGCAAAATCGCATCGTTTGGCCTCGCCAGGCCTTGCCGAATTGCGCCAAAACCGCTATATCGACGGCAACTTAAGGTTCTCATACGATCGCGTATTGAGAGTGGGCCCCCCGGGACCCGCTCTTTTTTGTTACCTGAGCGGACCCGGCGCAGCCCAAGCTCGTTCTGGCTAGCGCAGCCGGACCGTTTGGCCCGGCCAACCCAATGCAAGATAGACCGCGGCATGGCCGCGCGGGTGTCGGCGGTCGCAACGCCGGTGCTGCAGGGCATGGGCTACCGGCTGGTCCGGATCAGGATTTCGGGCGAGGCCGGCTGCACCGTCCAGATCATGGCGGAGCGGCCGGACGGATCGATGCAGATCGAGGACTGCGAGGCGATTTCGCGTGCGCTTTCTCCCGTGCTCGACATTGCCGATCCGATCGACCGCGCCTACCGGCTGGAAATTTCCTCGCCGGGAATCGACCGGCCGCTGGTGCGCCGCTCCGACTTCGAACGCTATGCCGGCCACCTCGTGAAAATCGAGATGGCGGTTGCCCATCAAGGCCGCAAGCGGTTCCGCGGCACGCTCGCGGGCGTCGAAGGTCAGGCGGTGCGCTTACATCGCGATGACACACGCCCGGGCGAAGATGCCGACACGTTGCTGGCGATGGAGGATATCGCGGAGGCAAGGCTGGTTTTGACCGACGAGCTGATTGCGGAATCGATGCGGCGTGGCAAGACTGCGGAACGTGAGCTCAAGCGCAATCTCGGGCTCGAGCCGCCGCCCCCGCCGCACGCGAAGCCGAAGCCGCAGAAAAAGCCGGCTCCAAAAAACACCAAACAACACCGCCTCGCCGCAGAGAAAACGCGCAGAGGCGCATCCGATCCTACCGAAGGAGACTAGGCCATGGCAGTCAGCGCCAACAAACTCGAACTGCTGCAGATCGCGGACGCGGTTGCGCGCGAGAAGTCGATCGATCGCGGCATCGTCATCGCGGCGATGGAAGACGCCATCGCCAAGGCAGCGCGGGCCCGCTACGGCAGCGAAACGGACGTGCACGCCGAAATCGACGCCAAGAAGGGCGAACTGCGGCTGTCGCGCCACATGCTGGTGGTCGAGCATGTCGAGAACTCGGCGAACCAGATTTCGCTGGAAGATGCGCGCAGAGCCAATCCGGGCGCGCAGATCGGGGACACCATCGCCGACACGCTGCCGCCGCTGGAATATGGCCGCATCGCCGCGCAATCGGCCAAGCAGGTGATCGTGCAGAAGGTGCGCGAGGCCGAGCGCGACCGGCAATACCAGGAATTCAAGGACCGCATCGGCGACATCGTCAACGGCATCGTCAAGCGCGTCGAATATGGCAGCGTTATCGTCGATCTCGGCCGCGGCGAAGCCATCGTGCGGCGCGACGAAATGCTGCCGCGCGAGGTGTTCCGCAACGGCGACCGCGTTCGCGCCTATATTTTTGACGTGCGGCGCGAGACGCGCGGCCCGCAGATCTTCCTCTCGCGCACCCACCCGCAATTCATGGCGAAACTGTTCGCCCAGGAAGTACCGGAAATCTATGACGGGATCGTCGAGATCAAGGCAGTGGCCCGCGATCCCGGCTCGCGCGCGAAGATCGGGGTGATTTCGCGGGATTCCTCGGTCGATCCGGTCGGCGCCTGCGTCGGCATGCGCGGCTCGCGCGTGCAGGCCGTGGTGAACGAGCTGCAGGGCGAAAAGATCGACATCATTCCGTGGTCCCCCGACATCGCGACCTTCGTCGTCAACGCGCTGGCGCCGGCCGAAGTCGCCAAGGTCGTGATCGACGAAGACCGCGAGCGGATCGAGGTCGTCGTTCCCGACACCAATAACCAGCTTTCGCTGGCGATCGGACGCCGCGGCCAGAATGTACGTCTTGCCTCGCAATTGACCGGCTGGGACATCGACATTCTCACCGAGCAGGAAGAATCCGAGCGCCGCCAGGCCGATTTCGAAAACTCGACCCGGGTGTTCATGGAAGCGCTCAATGTCGATGAAGTCGTCGGACAGTTGCTGGCGTCGGAAGGCTTTACGTCGGTCGAGGAACTCGCGCTGGTCGACGCCAAGGAGCTGGCCGGGATCGAAGGTTTCGATGATGAAACCGCCACCGAACTGCAGAACCGGGCCCGCGAATACCTTGAGCAGCTTGAAGGTGAGCTCGAAACCAAGCGCAAGGAACTTGGCGTGGAGGACGCGCTCAAGGCGGTCCCCGGCGTGACTTCGAAGATGCTGGTAAAGTTCGGCGAGAACGACATCAAGAGCGTCGAGGACCTGGCTGGCTGCGCCACCGACGATCTGGTGGGCTGGACCGAGCGCAAGGAAGGAAGCGAGCCGACCAAGCATGCCGGCATCCTCGATGGCATCGAGACCTCGCGCGACGACGCCGAACGCATGATCATGCAGGCGCGCGTCATCGCCGGCTGGATCACCGAGGCCGATCTCGCCAAGGAATCCGAGCCGGCCGAGGCCGCCGAAGATCAACCGGTTTAAGGAGCCATGTCGCCCGTATGCTTGCCATTGCTGATCCCGATCTCGACAGCGGACCGCGGACCGAGAAGTCCGCGACGGTGCGGATGTGCGCGGTCAGCCGCAAGGTCCGGCCGATCGACGAACTGATCCGGTTCGTCGTCTCGCCGTCGGGCGAGGTGGTTCCGGACCTCAAGCGCAAGCTTCCCGGCCGCGGCCTTTGGGTCTCCGCTTCGCACCGCGCGGTTGCGGAAGCGGTCCGGCGTAACCATTTTACGAGGGGTTTCAAACGTGACGTCCGCGCGGCGGCAACGCTTGCCGACGATACGGAAGCCCTGCTGGTGCAGAGCACAATCGACGCGATCGCGATCGCCGCCAAAGCCGGCCAGGTCGTTTCCGGATTCGGCAAGGTTGAGGCCGCCCTGGCGGGACCGCGCCCCCAGGCTTCGGTCGCGGCCCTGATCCATGCTTGCGACGGGGCGGGCGACGGAATCCGCAAATTGGATGCGTTGGCGCGCCAAAATCCTGGAAATATTGGTAAATCCGGGGGATTTCCGATCGTCACCGCGCTGACATCAGCACAATTGGATTTGGCACTGGGCCGGTCAAATGTGATACATGCTGCGCTGCTCGCGGGCCCGGCGAGCAGGACATTCCTGTCGCGCAGCCAGACCCTGGTCCGATACCGGATGGCGGACGACGACAAGACTGCCGGCGCAGCGGGCACGAATTCTAACTGACGAAATCCAACGACGGTGCGGCGACGCACGGCGCTAACCAAGATTAGGACTGCTGAATGGTGGATAGGAAAACTTCTGGCGACAAGCCACTGAGTGTCCCGAGCAAGACCTTGACGCTCAAGCCGCGCGTCGAGACGGGCACCGTGCGCCAGAGCTTCAGCCACGGCCGCACCAAGCAGGTGGTGGTCGAAAAGCGCGGCAAGCGCCGCCTGCCAGGCGAAGCACCCGCGCCGGAAACGCATGCGCCCGAGCCGGTCGCCGCCAAGGCCGCACCGGCCAAGGCGCCGCTCGCGCGTCCGGCAGCGAGTCCGCCGGCTCAGCCTCGCAATGCATCCGGCGTAGTATTGCGCACACTCACCGAAGACGAGCGTTCGGCCCGCGCCAGCGCACTCGCTGACGCCAAAGTGCGTGACATCGAAGAGCGCAAGATCGCGGAAGAAGAAGCCAGGCGCCGCGCCAGCCGCGAAGGCATCGAGCAGGCCGAGCGCGAAGCGGCCGAAGCCCGCCGCAAGGCTGAAGAAGATCGCCATCGGCAGGATGAAGAAGCCAAGCGCAAGGCCGAACTCGAAGCCAAGAAGCGCTTTGGCGAAACCGAGACCTCCCGCCCAGCGGCGGCAACAGCGGCAGCCCGCCCGGCGGTAGTCCTTGCCGGCCGTGCGCCGGGTATCGCCGCCGAGATCGAGGAAGATGAAGGTCCGCGGCAGGTTCGGCGCGGCCCCGGCGGCGCCTTGCGCCCGGCAGCCGCCCCGAAAACCACCCACAAGCCGGCGCCGCAGAAGCAGCGCGGCCGCCTGACCGTCGTCACCGCGCTCAATGCGGACGACGTGCGCGAGCGCTCGATCGCCTCGTTCCGCCGCCGCACCCAGCGCCTGAAGGGCCATGCTGCAAACGAGCCAAAGGAAAAGCTGATCCGCGAGGTGACGATCCCGGAAGCCATCACCATCCAGGAACTCGCAAACCGCATGACGGAGCGTGCGGTCGACGTCATCCGCCTTTTGATGAAGCAGGGCGCGATGCACAAGATCACCGACGTGATCGACGCCGACACCGCGCAGCTGATCGCCGAGGAAATGGGCCATACCGTCAAGCGCGTGGCCGCATCCGACGTCGAGGAAGGTCTGTTCGACGTTGTCGACGATTCCACCGACACCGAGCCGCGCTCGCCTGTCGTGACCGTGATGGGCCACGTCGATCACGGCAAGACCTCGCTGCTCGACGCGTTGCGCCACGCCAATGTGGTCTCCGGCGAAGC
>VAZV01000019.1 GCA_005884765.1 Alphaproteobacteria bacterium | reverse complement strand
CGAAAAATGGTGCAAACGCGCGATCTGGCGGAATACCCTTCCGGCCGTCAAAGACGCGTGGAAATCGGTGGATAAGCTGACATCGGGGGCGTTCGTCGGAATGTGGCGCGAGCGGGTTGCGCATTTCTATTCGAAATACATGGCCACCGCCGCCGCCGCCGAACGGGCGAACCAGTAAATTTCCGTTGAGTGGTTGGCAGGAGTTGCCGCACCCGCGGGCCGAGCGGGGGCCTCACCGCCGCTGCGGCACGTGGTGCCGCTCATCGCTCAGTGGTCGCGCGGATGCACTTTACGTCGTCAACGACGCGCTCGGATCGTTCCTAACGAGGTGATCGATCACGTGCCGATGTCTGCTTGTGGGCAGGAAACGGTCCTGAGAGTGTAGCCTGACGATGTCTGCTCCTGAGGGGTAGACCGGCCAGACATTTACTCAATCCTCGTTAGCGCCTCGAGCTGCTGGTACCATTCGACAGGAAACTGTTTGAGAAGGCCCTCGAGCTCTAAGGTCGCCGGCTGCTTTCCTGTCAGGATGGCTTCGATGATGGGGGGTGCGAGCAGAGTGAGTCGGAGAACTCGCCCCAGGTAAGACTCGTTGATGTTCTCCGCCTTTGCGAGGTCGCGCACGGTGGCGTAGTCCCCGGACTCCAGCATGTCGCGCCAGCGTTGAGCGCGGACGATCGCCTTAACGAGGGTATTGTCGACGCGCGATGGAGGGGGAATCCATGGAGTAGCTCCTGCCGGGGTCACCACCTGTTTCCGCCCACCCTGGTGACGCAACGTGATCGGAACGTGCACCATGATGGTGCGCCCGTCTTTGCTCAGGGTAGGGCGCCAAATTGACCCACTCGCATGGTTGCTGTGCCAGTCACGCAGCCTCCTTGTCCTCGCCGGCGCCGCCACGCAGTTCGCTGCAGAGCGATGTCAGCCCTTCGACCCGCAGGCGGAGGTCGATGCCTTCGGGCTGCAGGTCAACGCGTTCGACCAGCAGTTCGACGATACGGGCCTGCTCCGCCGGGAAAAGCTCATTCCAGAGCGGCTCGAACTCGAGGAGGGCAGAGCGGATGTCGCTCTCGTCGAGTTGGTTGTCGGCCTTGTGAGCGGCTCGCCAGGTCTGGACGATGATCTCAGGGGTCTGGATCAATGCTCGGATCTGGTCGATGACGACGCGTTCGATCTCGGCAGCGGGGACCTGACGCACGGCACAAGCCTCCCTGCCGCGCTTTAAGGCGGTCTGACTAATGTAGTACCGGTACAGTCTGCCCCGCTTCCGCGTATGAGTCGGCGACATCGCGGCGCCGTCGGGTCCGAATAGCCGGCCCTTTAACAGAGCCGGTGTCTGGGCCCGCGTGTTGGCCGCCCGCTTGCGGGGGCTTTCTGTGAGAATGGCGTGGGCCTGGTCCCAGAGCTTGCGGTCGATAATGCCTTCGTGCTCGCCGGGATAGGAGATGCCCTTGTGCACGGCCTCGCCGATGTAAACTCGGTTGTTGAGGAGCCGATAAAGCACGCCCTTGTCGAGCAGGTGGCCATACCGGTTGGTGGCGCGGGCGGTGACCAACTCCCGCGCCAGCAGGTCGCTGACTTCAGCTGGACGAACCTCTTAAAGATAGCCCTGACCCGCTCCGCGTCGGTTTCATGGATGATGAGCTTGCGGTCGCGGACGTGGTAGCCTAACGGGGCCCAGCCCCCATCCAGATGCCCTTCTTGCGGGAGGCGGCGACCTTGTCGCGGATGCGCTCGCCGATGACCTCCCGTTCGTATTGGGCGAAGGTCAACATAATGTTCAGGTGCATCCTGCCCATGGCATCAGTCGTATTGAAGGACTGCGTTATGGAGACAAAAGTCGTTTGATGACGCTCGAACTGCTCGATCAGTTTGTGAAAATCCAAGAGCGAGCGGGACAGCCGGTCGACCTTGTAGACGACGACGATGTCGACCTTGCCGCCTTCGATGTCGGCCAGGAGGCGCTTGAGGGCAGGGCGGTCGAGGGTACCGCCGGACACGCCGCCGTCGTCATAGCGGTCGTCAACCAGAACCCAACCTTCCCCGCGCTGGCTTGCGATATACGCCTGGCAGGCCTCGCGCTGGGGCATCCAGGGAATTGAACTGCATGTCGAGCCCTTCCTCACTGGATTTGCGGGTGTAGACCGCGCAGCGCAGCTTGCGGGTCACTCCGGCCGGGTTCGCCCCGGACAAATGCCGATCGTCGGAGCGGCCGCGATCAGATCCGTTGCGATGTTTGGCGCGAGGAGGCTTCATTACTATCCCGGGTGACGCTTGAGGCCGAAGAACACCAGGCCATTCCATTTGGTGCCGGTGATCTCCCGGGCGATCGAGGATAACGACTTGTAGGGTCTGCCCAGGTATTCGAAGTCGTCCGCGCGCACGGTGACGCAGTGTTCGATGCCCTGATATTCCCTGATCAATTGCGTGCCGGCGATGGGTCGCTGCACGGGCCGCGCCTTCCGCTCGGCGGAGTCCCTGGTCGCGTACTGCTTGGCCATGACGCGCAGCCGCTCCAGGGTCTGCCGGGAAAGGCCGCCATAGGCCAGTTCCTGAATGCGGTAGGCCAGGCGGCTCTCCAGGAAGCGTCGGTTATAGGCCGGCGGTTCGGTGTCAAAAAGTTCGCGCCAACGCGCCTTCAGCACGTCCGCCGGACGTCGCCAGATCCTCGACACCGCTATGGCATCGGTCGGGCAGACGGCGGACCCTCAAACCGACGCCGCCATCAAGCTCGTCGCATGGGTTACCCATAGCCTGCTGCGGCCGAAAACGGGCAAGAAGTTTCCGGGCATTCCCGAGCCGTCAGCTCCCACGTATGCCGCCCTAATCGCGGAGATATTGAGGGCGGAGCTTGGCAACAGTCACCAAGCTCATAAGACGTTGATGCGTTGGACGGGAGCAAACGAGCGGACAGCGAAAAATTGGTTATCAGGGTCGAATGGCCCCAGTGGAGAGCATCTGCTGCGGCTGATGCGTAACTCAGATGGTGTATTCGAATGCGTGCTGAAGCTTTCGAATCGGACGGCAGTGCTCTCCAGCCAAAGGCTTGCGGAGGTCCGCAATAGTCTGCAGTCAACCGCCGATTTACTGTCGGAGGTGATGGAGTTTCAAGATGGCTCCCGGAATCCTCGCTGCCTTCGATAAGGCCGTGAACCGCAATAGCAGTTCGGCATGTCTTGCCGGTGACCAACGTGTAGAAGGTCACCGGCGTTGCTCGATTGCTGCAGGCAGTGGGTCACTGCGGCGTCTGGTTGACGTTCCACGTGTGCGCCTTGATGCGCAAATCGGAGCCTTCCTTCTCCGCGACGAGCAGGAAGTTTCCGCTGATGTCCATTGTGTTTTCGTCGGGCAGGTTGATATTCCCGTTCCAAGTACCTTGCTCCCAAACCACATTTCCGTCGTCCGAGCAGCGCCCCTGCTGGATCTCCAGATGGTTCCAGATTTTGGTTGCGATGTCGGCCCATTCTTCAATGCCCTTGCGTCCGACCACACTAGGCTGTCCGGCCGGCACGAGAACCGCGTCGTCGGAGAATAATGCCGCCCAACCGTGGGCGTCGTGACGGTTGACCAGCTCGACAAATCTGGAATTCAAATCGGCAAACGTTTGTGAAATGCCCATAGCCGCCTCCTAAAGAGGTGCGATGAGATCACAGTGCTTTTCGCCACGTCCGGCGACAATCTCAACGCACCTGAGCCGCACGTGGCGAAACCGCCCCTTTCGGGCGGTCGATTTCAGGGACTGATAAAGTCTATTGCCAGGCGAAATGTCTGTCGAGTGGCGAGAAGCCGGGGCCATTATCAGTGCGCTCGAAAGGACGACCGAGATGAAAGAGATAACGTGATGCGTCGCCCTTCCCTTCGTCGCGATCGATGACGGCATTGCGCCCGTGCTTCAGCGCGAACGCGGCAGTGATGCGCGCAGAGGTGCTGAAACGTGGCTGTGCGGGGCGAACTCGCGCGGACGCTCGACCTGATTCCGGATCCGTTCGCCATTCTTTGGGTCCGCCCGGTCGACGCGGCCGGCCCGCGGTGCTA
>VAZV01000058.1 GCA_005884765.1 Alphaproteobacteria bacterium | reverse complement strand
GCAATGAGGGCATTCCCGGCGGCATTTCTTCGGGTGCTGCGATCGCGGCGGCGCTGCAGATCGGAAAGCGGCCGGAAAGCGCCGGCAAGACCGTTCTCGCCATCGTGCCGTCATTCTCGGAACGCTACCTTTCGACCGGGCTGTTTGAAGGAATTTAACTGTGGCTGATCAACCGAGACGACCGAGAACTTTAAGCGACGCGCGCACCGAAGCGGAAGCGGCGTTCAAGCGGACCACGGCGAAAGTGGCGGAAGCGCCGGCCAGGAAGACGGCCCTTCCGGGCGTGAGGGAGCTCGTTTCGCTGCGTATCGACCAGGACGTCCTCGAATATTTTCGGGAGGGCGGACCGGGCTGGCAGGAGCGCATCAACGAGGCGTTGCGAAAGGCGGCCGGAAAATAACTCGGACGGGCAGCGATCCCGACGGACGGAAAGCCCGGCAACTCGCCAGGCCTTTCTGTTGGTTGAGACCTTAGAGCGGGATGACTTTTCTTCGAATCGTCATCCCGCTCTATCCTTTTTGTTTGAGCATGATCTCTTCGGAAAACCGGTGCCCACTTTCCGGATCATGCTCCAGCGGATCAGGATGATCAGTGCCGGAGCATGCCGCCCATCATTCCGCCGACCAATCCGCCCATGAAAGCGCCGGGATTGCCGCCGCCGCCGCCACCACCGCCACCGCCGCTGCTCCGACGGCCACCGCCGCCGCTATGACGGCGGGCCGGATGATCGTCGGTATCATCGCTGGAACTGGTTGTCGTAGCTGCGACGATTTCGGAGAGCAGCGCCTTGTGCTGGAGCTTGTTGAAATAGCCCGTGGTGGGATAGCCGCGCGCGGCCTGCCAGCGCTTGATCACGGTGCGGGTGTCCTCGTCGAACTTGCCGCTGACCTTGGTGTCAAAGCCAAGGCCGGTGAGGCGGCGCTGCACGTCGCGGCGCTGGCCCTTGTCCAGTCCGATCTGGTCTTCGGTAACCTGGTTGGACTCCTCGGTGAACGTGGCGGGATCGACACCGGAGGAAATGTTGCGCGTGGTGGTCGACGGGCCGTTCTCGATGGCCGCGATCCTGGCCAGCGCCAGCGACTTGAACTGGCCGTTGGGATAGCTCGACAGGTAAGCGTCGAGCTCTTCCCGCTTGTTGGATTCCTTGACCGAGCGCCAGAACTCGAGCTCCACATCGGTGCCCGGCGAGCTCGAAGCGACCGCGCCGGGCGCAATCGAGCCGGTAGCGGCGGGCGCGGCCGCGTTAGGCGCGGGCGCCGGCGCGGGATTGAGGTACACCGAGCCGATCAGGTTGGTGTGGCCCCAGGGCAGCTGGCCCTTGTTGGTCTCTTCGTTGACCTGGGCGCGGACCTCGGTCATCGCTTGCTGGATCTCGACGCCGGGCGTGGTGATGTGAGCGATGAGGGCGCGGGTGAACGGGCTGTTGGTGCCCTCCTGGCCATCGAGCGCGGTCTGTCCGGGACCGGTGGCGAAGGCGATCAGCGTGCCTTCGCCGGATTTCATCTCGGCAAGGCCTGTTTGCACCGAGACGCTGCGGGTTGACGCATTCGATTTGATCTTTGCGGCAAATGGGTTGTCGCGGCAGGCATCGAGGAACACCAGCTTGACCTTGGCATCGCTCATGGTCTGGTCGAGCGTCAGGTCGATGTTGATCGCCGCACCCAGCTTGACGTCCATTTCCGATTTGATGTCGGCATCGATGGGCAACAAATAATTGGAGCCGCTGATGGCGATGCCGTGACCGGCATAGAAGAACACGGCGACATCGGCGCCTTGCGCCTTCTTGCCGAAGTCGAGCAGCTTCTCGGTCATCTTGTCGCGGGTGAGGTTGGTGCCCTCGACGACGTCGAAACCGACGTTGCGCAGCACGCCCGCCATCGCCTTGGCATCGATCGGCGGGTTCGGAAGCTGCGCCACGTTTTTATAGGCGCCGTTGCCGACGACGAAGGCTACACGCTTCTCGGCGTGTGCAGAGACCGCGGTAAACAACATGCAGATCAGGGAAAGAATGACGGAGAGGTAGCGCATCGGAAATCCCCTGTCGGAATAGAACTTCTCGAAATGAAAACACCTGGCCGATAGACTACACGAAAAAAACACACGCCGTGCGACAAAAAATTGCCATGCCCAAATCTTCGCAAGCTCAATCACACTGGACCTTAGGGTATCCAATTCACCGGTAGCTGTAGCGTGATTTAGATCACAATTTTTCGCGGGCGCCCGATGGCAAAAAATGCGGGATTGGCGCAACCGTAAAAACCGCTTCAGCCTGCCGCGCGCGCGGGAACAGGGCTGCCCGCTTTCAAATTCAAGAGGTTACCGGTCAGGATCAAGGCCGCGCCCAGCAGCGTGAACGTGTCCAGCCGTTCCCCATAGATCAACCAGCCGGCGGTCGCGGTCAGGGGGACCCGCAGGAAGTCCATCGGCACGACGACGGTGGCATCCGCGTAGCGCATCGCATTTGCGAGGCAGTAATGGGAAAAGGTGCCGCATACGGCGATCACCACCATCCAACCCCATGCATGGGCTGACGGCCACACCCAGAGATAGAGCGTCGGAAAAAATCCGGCTGCCGACTGCACCACCAGCATCCAGAAGATGATCGCCAGCGCGCTTTCGGTGCGGGTCAGGGATTTGACGAGCGCCATGGAAACGCCGAAGCCGAGCGCGGCGCCAAGCGCGATCAATTGGCCCGGATTGACCTCGCCGGTCGCGGGCCGAACGATGACGATAACGCCGATGATGCCGAGCAAGATCGCGGTGATCTTCCAGATCGTCATGCGCTCGCCAAGAAAGGCCGCGGCCAGGATCGCGGTCCAGATCGGCATGGTGAATTCGATCGCCACCACCTGACCGATCGGGATCAGGGTCAGCGCGAAGAACCACCCGAGCTGTGCGCCATAGTGGATCAGGTTGCGCGCGATGTGTTGGCGCAGCCGCGATGTCTTCAGCGTGGCGAAACCGCCATGACGCCGGATCAAGGGGTACAACAGCAAGAAGCCGAGGACCGAGCGCACCTCCATGATCTGGAATACGTTCAGTTCGCGCGCACTCTCGCGCCCGGCAACCGCCATGACCAGCATCAGCGAAAGCCAGCCCGCCATCCACAGCGCCGCCATCGATTTGGAAGGTGTTCGATTCATCGGTGCAGGAGGGGTGAGGCGGATTTCTTGATGGGAGGGCAGGCCGGTATCGGCGACCTCGACGCGATTTGCAACGCGCAAATCTGCCGACGCAGCGATGCGGACATCAACTTCGCCATGCTAAGGATTGGCTCGTCATTCCCTGTCCGGTCCTCTGGACCATCCCGGAATGACGACGGAGATCGGGAGGACTGGCTCATGCGTATTTTGCAACCGGCCGAATGGTCGAAACCGCGCGGCTTTTCGCACGGCGTCGAATTCAATGGACCCGGTCGATGGGTCGTGCTGGCGGGGCAGACCGGCGGCGACGAGAAGGGCGACTATCCGCCCGACATGGCAGCTCAGGTCGGCGCCGCGCTGCGGCGGATCATCAAGCTCTTGGCGGAAGCGGGCGCCAGCCCCGAGCACATCGTGCGCCTCACCTGGTATCTGACCAGCCGCAGCGAATACGAAGCGGCCGGCGCTGGCATCGGTGCCGTCTGGAAGGAGACGCTGGGTCGAAATTTTCCGCCGTCGACGCTGCTCTATATCGGTGGGCTGGTCGACGTCAGGGCCAAAGTCGAGATCGAAGTCACCGCCTTCGTGCCTGGCGCCTGAGAAACGCGCCTATCGCGACAAGGAAATATTGGCACCCCTGAACTGGCTATCGGCCCTCATGACGACCGACTGCTTGGTTCCTACCGTTCTCAACAAGATGTTGGCATTGAACCCGGCGGCGCTTGCAAGCACCTCGAAATTGCCGCCACCGCCGCGGCCCTGAAGGCTGCCGCCGACGTTTCGGCTCGACTCGGTCCAGGTGCCGGCAACCACACCGCCCTGGTCAACAACGCTGGCCTGTAGATTGAACTTGTAGGCGTCGCTGGCGCAGGTGAGGGTCATGTTCATGGCGGCGCCCGCGACCGCATAGGATGCGCGGCAGCGGATGCGCTCCTTCGATCCATCATCAAGGGTGACAGTGCCGCTGCCCGCCCAATTACCGGCCATCCCGGCGTACGGCCCTGATTGCGCGTAACCGACGGAGCTCGAAAGCGATGTCACAAATAAAACGGCGGCCGCGATCAGCAGCCGCCGGATAACCAGGAGGGCGTCGACCGCCCGGCTCGCGTCATTGCCGCGATGCTTGCCACCGACCGCTGCACGGTATGCCCGCTGAAGCCCCATTCCACTTTCCCGATCCGGCATTGCCACTGAGTTGACCGTTAGCATATGCACCGTTGATCGAGACCCGCACAAGGCCTTCCCGTCCGATGCTGCCGGAGACGTCGCCGCCGGCAGCCGAAATCTTACCGTCGGTGACGGTCAAGGTCGAGCTTGCAGTCGGCTCGCAAGTGCCGCTGCTTGTCACAATGGTGACATGCCAGAGCCCATCATAGGGGGTTTGCGCGCACGCAGGCGCGGCGGCAGCACCCGCCAGGGCGGAGGCAAGAAATACCGTGGCAATGCGATTGGGACGCATGAATAAAATCCTCAATGTGTGTGATGCCTCGGGTTATTTGGGCACAATGTGGCCAAAATTTGATGCGTCGCAGCAACCAAGATTGTTCCCAGGATTTCAATCACATAGAGGTGAGTCCGAGGGATCGAGGGAACGGAAAAACCTGTCCCTTTGGGCTAAAATGCGCCGGCTGGCGAATCTAGTGCGGCGACAGGGCGGGCGCCCTGGTCGCAAACCGCTCGTCCTGCGGTATTGCCGGCAGTGCGTGATGGGTCTTGGCGTAGTCGATGACCTCGGCGAGCAGCTTTTGGCCGAGCGGAGCCAGCGCACGCTCCCACAACTCGCGCGCGGTCTCGCCTTTCTTGACGAAGCACCATTCCTGCGCGGCGATGGCGCCGGCGTCCATGCGATCGGCGAGGTGATAGACTGTGCCGCCGGCGATCGGGTCGCCCACCTTGATGGTCCATTCGATCGCCGCGATGCCGCGGTGCCGGGGCAGCAGCGAGGGGTGATAGCCGATGCCGCCAAGCTGGGCTGTCGCCAGCGCTTGCTTGCTGATCCGCGCATGGCTGTGCGCGCTGACGATCAGCTCAGTCCCTTCGGCGATTTCGGAGGCGACCACAAGTTTTGGATCGGCCTGCACGACGACGTCGATGCCGGCCGCTTTCGCGGCGGCGGCGAGGCGGTCTTCAGGGTCTGCCACGACGACCCTCGCGATCTCGACCTCGTGCTGGCGCAGCATGTCGAGCGTGGTCACACCGAAATGGCGGGAGCCGACGAGGGTAATCCGCATGGTCTTCCTTCCGTCGCAGGTGCGAGATCTCGTGCGTCGATAACACGCCGCGAGGGCGTGTCACCCCACGTACGCGGGAGGCAGGCGGTTATCAACAGGACGGGGCGCGCCATGGCTTCTGCGCGCAGCGCATGAGCCGGGATCAAGGATCAGGTTCAATATTGCCCGCGCGCCCGCCCTGTTTGCATCGATCGGCTTGTTGGAAAGAATAACGGCACGGCGCCTTCGCCGGCACCGTACGGCATGCGTCTTCAGTCCGAGACGCGCCGCTCACTGAGCAACCAGCTGTGCACGATCAGCCATTTGTCCCGTCCCCTCGATTGAAAATCCAACAGGTTGGACCGGTTGTCCTGCAGTTCAAAATAGAACTTCAGCGAGTCCCGGCCGGTTGGCCCTTCGGGATCGACCGACTGCGTTTGAAGCCAGCGGTCCCATTCCCGAATAATCAGACTTCTTACTTCTTTCTGTTTCATCCACGCGCCCCAAAATGCGAGCCTTGAAGGCTCCGGTGGTTGCGCTGGTTCGACGGCAGGCTTGGAGCGGCTCTCGTGCCTCTCATCCCGTCGCCTTGGGGTTTGAATTCGAGGCCGTCCGATATTGTCTTTGGCAATATTGAGCGGCTGCGAAATTATGCGGCTGCCAGAGAGTGTCTGGTCAGCCGCATGGAAGGTTATCCGGTAGCCGCCGCGCGGATTCCTTCGTAGATGGAAGTTGGCAGATGTAATTTAAGTTTTTCTGAAAGCCTCCCCAAAACGTACCCCGATTAACGGAATAGCAACGCCTAAATGCGGCTTTAAACGGGCCTCCAACGCGCGCGAAGACGATTCTTTAAGCGGCTGATGGTTAAGTAAGAAGGCCGCACCGCCGCGCGGCAGAGTAGCCGGGCGCCTTGTCTTCACCTACCCCAGGGCATGCGCGTCCGGCTATTTCGCTGGCGCGGCCTGCGGCGGTGGGCCGTCCCAAAGAGCCAATGCCATTCAAGGGTCAAGTCCATTCCATCTGCTCCAGGAGACGCTGGCGAGGCTTCGATGGTCCGTCGCCCGAGGTCGCAGCATCTGTTTCTCATAGGCCGCGATGGCTTGCCGGGACCGGCTGATCTTCCGCTTCAGATCGGCGAGCGATTTCTGCGACTGTCTTGAGCCGGCAATCTCGCCAACGATGAATCTCGCAGTTTCGAGGTGCTTCAACGCCTCGCTATGTTTCCTGAGCTGGGCCCGGTGCCAGGCAATGTTGCTATCGCTGTCTGCGGCCATGTGCGGCTCTCCCGAATCGTCAGATCCATCATGGCGACGGGCGAGGCGATTTGGAGGCACGCAAGTGGCGGTGGCGCGCGGCCGTCGGGTTTCGCCGCCAAGCTTGGGGAGAAGGCGCGTCCGGATCTCGGGTCGTGTTGGCGCTAGCCGGCCAAATACTGCCGTCGGATCTCTGGCAAGCGGGCTCTGCAATACGCCCGGTAAATCAGGTTCAACAACGCGAACATGATCGAACCTCATTGTTTGACCAATAGCTGCGGACGCTGCGCGCGGACCGTTTCGGCCCGCTTTCCTGGGTCACCGAAAATGGTTTCGCGGGGGCAAGAAATGGTTTCTTCGGAACCCCCGCGCCGGGCGGAAGCCGAGGGGTGCCGGCACCAACTAGGGGGCCGATTCCAAAGTGCTCGGTCGCAATAAGTCGTCGTCGCGCCCGAGCAATCCTCCGCGCCGCCGAAGGCAACCGCGACGGATGATCATCAGTCGGCGAGCCGTTCCCGTCGGAGATTGTCCCGTCAACATCGCAAGGGTGCCCGGTGAGGCGGCCGCACAATCCGCTCCAAAATTCACCGGCGCTATCAAGGAGGGGTTTGTTCGGCGGGCGGAGAGCCGCGGCAGACAGCGGTTCATTTGCCTGAACCGCTGCCGATCGCAGGTATCAATGCTTCCGGTCAGTCGGCGTACCAGCCTTCTGGAGATTGAATCAACGGCCAAGCCGGTTCGTTGTCGTTCGTGGCTTTCGGCGGTGGGCCGAAGCTCGGGGAAGGGGTCGAGATGTTCAGATCCGGCGCAGATGCGAGCGCCGCTCTCACGGCATCCAGCACTCGATCGAATTCAACTTCCGTCTTCGCGTACTCGAATTGGGCGCGCGCGGGCGTCGTGAGGTTGCGCATCGTAAATTTTCCAAGATTACTGACGCGTCATTGGAAGCTTATGATTGAGTCCTTTTAATCGCTGCGCGCGGACCAGAAAAAGGGCCGTTTGTGTCAAGATTGTTCGAGCAGGCGACCGCTCGAATTTGCGTGATCGTTGGTAGCCGGACCGCAAAACGGCACCGACCCTGTCGCACGTTGCGGCATGAAAGGTGCGGCGCAGCTTGCGCAGAAAGCCCGAGGGCTTGGAGTCAGAAAGATCTTTAGCATCAGGAAGGCTTGGCGCCAGGAAGGCTTGGCGCCGGGAAGGCTTGGCATCAGTTCGTCCACTGATGCCGCAAGCTTTCGATCGATTGAGTGTCATCGATTGAACCGAGATAACGGTTCAATCCGTATACAGCGATTGTTGAAAGCAGGACGCTAAGCATCAGCGCCAACCCTGTTCCGACGATGAGCTCTCGTTTGCCAGTTCCACTCGACATGACGTCTCGCTGGTTGGCCCCCAGCCAGCATCAAAGATGATTCTCGGAACTATGGAAATAAAAGCTTTGGTTGTGGAATTTGTCATTTGCAACATTGCGTCTACTTTGGCGATCTCCCGGGGCCGCAGAGTTCGGTCATCGTCCGTCCCCATCTCAAACAGAAGACCGCTCAAACAGAAAACCGCCCGGAGGCGGTGTCCCATGCATTGCGATGTGAGTTCGATCAGCCGGGTGTGCCGAGATCAATCCGCAACTTCCCTTCGCTGGGTGAAATCGGCGCTCCCAATGGATTGGTCGATCGAGCGGCTCAGGCGCCGGCGACTTTCGCGCCAGCCAGAGAACTGCGGCAAGCTTCGCGGTAAAACAGGTTGATAATAATGTCCCACATGACCGAACTCCATTGTTCATCAATGGGCGGGATGCTGGACGCGGATTATTTCAGGATGTTTTCGTCGTGCCCGGAAAATGGTTTCGTGCGCCAGTGGATGCGCTGTAGGCCAACGACCGGAGGCTCAACAGAAACGGCCCCAGTTCCGGAGGGAAGTGGGGCCGCGATCTGGTGCCGTCGGGGCTGGCGTGCCGGCACCGTAGCCTAACTGCGGATAGCGGAAACGGTTCCAAGCTACAGCCTGGCTTCATGGCCGGGTCGCCCCTGAATTCGCCGGACGTGGCGCAGCGGGTTCCCAAAGTTCCATGACGGAAGTTCCTAGGCGAAATCTGGCCTTCGGATGGAACCAAATGCCTATGTTCACTTTCGTGCACTATTTGAAGGAACTGCGTTCCGATCTGGGCGTAACGTAGTGTGTTGTCGAGCTGGGGGCGCGGCTCGATGGGGGTCTGCCAGTGCAAGAGTTGCCATTGGTTTTGGTCATTGAAGACGATCCCGATGTTCAAATTATCCTTGAAGATGCGCTCACCGAAGGCGGCTTCGAACCAGCGATCGCAGCATCCGGTGAAGAGGCCGTCACGCTTCTCAAAAGCGGCTTGATCAAATATCGGGCTTTGGTGACCGACGTTGTCCTCAAGGGCAGGATGGATGGTTGGGAAGTTGCTCGCCAATCCCGAGAGATCGATCCTGCCTTTCCTATCGTCTACATCACCGGGGCAGCGGTCCGGCGCTGGCCCTCGCGCGGCGTACCCAACAGCATTCTCCTGGAAAAACCGTTCGCACCAGCGCAGCTTGTCACCGCGGTTTCTCAACTTCTCAATGCCGGCACCTCTTCGGGTGGTCCGGTGAATTAGATCGCTTTCATTGAGGGGCGGCGTCGTCGGTGCAGGACAATTTCTATTTAGATGAAATTCGCTGCATCTCACGGCGCGGAGGGAATCCGGTCAGTCGGTTCCCTCGACACGCTCGAACTTGAGGTGCTGGACCCTCTGTGTGCCCGCAGCCTTATCCCAGTTGGCATAGATCAGGCGGTCGATTGCGATAATCATGCCCCATGCCATGAGGCAGCTCGCAATTGTGAGCGCGACCATGAACAGGGCGATATTGCGCCAAGTGAAGTTTTCGAACATTGCCAAACCCCGCCGAAATCCGGGCCTAATAACCCTCATCCGTCGGCTTGGTTCCTTTGTTGGATCCGATGCCGGCTGATCGCCATCGTGCCCATCCTGGCGAGCTACCGATGGAACGCCCAGTGTTCAAGCACGTTAGAGGCCTTAAACAACCCTAGGGAGAGGACTCGCACATGCTAAAGATCGCTCTTGCCGTGTCGGCAGCCGCCACGCTGTTTGCAACCGCGCCGCTCGTCACTCCGGCCAAGGCCGAAGGCGTCAAAATGGCCCAAGTCGATGTTCAGATCGGACGGGACCGCGACTACCGCTACGATAGGGACCGTCGCTATGACCGCTATGACCGCGACACCACAGTTGGCGTCGGCGGCGGCGGCGTCACCATCGGCCCACGAACGCACTGCCGTATGGTGACGACCACGGTTGAAGGTGATTACGGCCGCACCTACACGCGCAGGGAACGCCGCTGCGACTAACGGCGAGCCGATATCAAACGCGTCGATGAGTTGGAACCGCCGCCGAACTCGTGCGGCGCAGGAAGGGTTGGCTTGTGATGATCAAATAAGGATCGCACAGGCCGTCGCTGCCGCGCCGCTGTCGGGTGAATTAACTTGCCGGCCGTGTTCGCAAGGCGCACTGTTTCAACATCACCGTCCTCACCGCTTGGCTTCTGTCGGTGACTGAGAGTGTTGCGCTCCCGCCTTGTTGGAGTGCGCCATGCCCGAGCCTCAAAGACCTGCATTGCTGCCGCGCCGAACCACCGCTCGCCTGTGCCTGGTGTGCCAATGGCCTATGGAGGTCCAGCGTATCGCCGAAGCTCGTGTGGGCTTTGAACACTGGACGCTCCGCTGCCCGAGGTGCGGTCGCATCGACCAAGTGCAGGTGCCTACCGATCCGCTGAAGTCCGAGGCGCTGGGTCGGACGAAAGGCGAGCTGAGACGGCCCCATTAGATTGGATGCGGCAACCGCCTCGGGGTCGGTCGACCTCATTTCACGAGGTGATAGATTCCGTTCAGTCCGAGAAGGCCGACGAAGATCAGGTAGACAGCCACCGCGAAGCTCACGATCCGGGGCGCGATCATCAGAAACACTCCCGCGGCCAAGGTGGCGATCGGCAATAGGGGATTTGCAGCGTCGAAGTGCATCTGGACTTTATACCAGATTCGGACGCTTCAGCCGGGCAGGCTAAAGCCTTGCCACATTGCCCGGCACGCTTTCCCGACCACCAACAGCCGGCGAGGCATACGCTCACCAGCAGCCCTTTCCAGGCCCGTACAGGTCTATTCGCCGGCTGTTAGAGCGCGAGATAAGCGTCGATCGCGTGAGCTATAAATATGCCGGTGCCAAACAAACCCAGGATTGCCGTGACAGCTTCAATCATTTTGACGCACCCATTTTACGCTACTGCGAGCACCTGATAACCCGCGCTTGTTTCAGGATCGCTTCATCAACCCCGCATAATGGTTTCGTGCCGACGAGCCGCGGACCCACTCCGCGGCTGCTGGGATCAGCCGGGCGGTTGTCACCCGCGTGTTAGGTCCGTTCTGTTACCTATGTGTCCGGGCCGGACGGACCCTGGTGGCTTGCGCGACATACCGAACGCTCGAAAGACACCGGGGATTCAAGCAACGAAAAGGGAAGCCAAAAAGTGAGGCCCCGGATCGCTCCGAGGCCCCGCGCTCGTCGCCGGGGTACATCCGCCCGGTCCGCCGTGACGGCGATATTGGCACCCCTCGCGCGGCTGTCAAATCCTCTTTGAACTGGGTCGGGCCGCGGAGACCGCGCGTGCCACCTCAAGGCGGGGCCGTGCTCCTTGAACCGGCCCTGCTTGTCGTCCGTTCTGATTTCGCCACGAATCAGTGTTACGTCCGATGTCGGCCATGCATCGTACCGCGGGAGTCTTTCATCCGTCCCGGCGCGTGTCGTCCGCAACTCGCCGCGCGCCGGGCGCAGACCAAGAAGGTTTTTATCGGTCGCGTTCGACTCCTGAAGTAGTGCGTAAATTTTCCATACCTAAGGGAGCGTTGAATAATGGTACAGCCCACGACTAATGGTAAAATTTTGGAGTTGGTCGATGTCGAACGTGACATTGCCAAGGCGCTGGCAAATAGCCCGCCGCCGCGCGATCACCATCGAATAGATTTTGCGCCTGCGATACGAACGCAAACGCTGCCGATGCCTCCATATGTTGAGCATCACGCCGATGTTGATCAGATAGGCAAACTCACTGCCGAAGCCGTGATCGCACAATATGAGGGCGCTGTTAAAGCCCTCGAGGCGATGGGTACGACACTTATCGATTGTGTGAACCGCGCGGAGAAGATGGCGGCTGGATGCAAGGATGCCATCACCTACGTCCAAGACACCGCACAAAAATACCGCGAAGAGGCAAAGCTAGAGCACCCCGCGCAATCGGCGTGATCCAGACCATCTGCGGCGATCCATCGGTATGACATCTGTTCGCCGAAATGTTTGATCGCTGTAATTGCCGCGCGATGAAACAATAAAAAACCCGTCCGGAGGTTGGTTCCCCGCAACGGGTGGTGAGGTTTTAGTCGCTGATCAGCTTATCGTTTTCTACTGCTGCGGTTGCGACCGGTGCTGATCAAGCGTGACGCCAACCGATTCAAAGCCCTTTTCGAAGGTGCGGGCGGCCAACTCGAAGTTGTGCGCTACCAGTCTCAGCAGCGCGAGCTGCCGAGTTCCCCAACCAGGTGTCCGCTCAAGCTAGCACAGCTAGGCCGCCACCTTTGAACGATCAGCGCGCCCGACCATAAGCAGGATGCCGCCGATCTGCGGAAGCATGACCAACAGGATCAGCCGCAGCATTGCGAAGTCATCGCTGGTTGGTCGAAGCAAGCCCCGGCTCACCCATGCAACGATATGGATCGCGGCCTCGGTCTGCGGATCGGCCGTCTGCTCAACGGCGTGCATGGCGATGTCGAGCGCCTGACGCCGGTCATTGACGGCGGCTTCCCGCTCCCGACAGAACTTCCCGACGCCTCCTTTGCATTCCCGGTCGCGCGCCGCCGTCGCGTCGGCGAGCGCGGCCTGAGCGGTCTGAACGGCTGGCGTTATGCGTGCGGCACGCGCAAGCGTCACATCCGTGATGTTGACGGACGCGAATCCGATTCCAGCCGTAATCGCGAAGGCGAACGTCATGAGCCAAACACCCCAGCCGACTAGCGCGGTCGCCCGCTGGCTGGTGTGCCAAAGTCCGGCAGCGCAGGACGGCATAACGAGGGCGGTCAGATCAGCGGCCACGCCAACAGCCATAAAGAGCCATCCAGCGGAATCAGTCGACCCCAGCGACCGGGCAAACAAGCCGTTCATCACGATGCCAACGGCAGCTAAGGCAAGCGCAGCGGTCGACAAGAGGACCAGGACGACCGGGCGTCGTGCCGCTCCAACGGCGCCTAACGTGATGGTCGGAGGCGGTGTGCTTTCCGCCTGACACCTTGTTGCCAGGTCGTTTGCGGTCGCCCGGATCGGCAGTGCCGCATCCGCATCCGCCGGTGGAAAGTCCAGCGGGATCAGCTGCTCTGATGAAGGCGCGGCCTTTGCCGCAGATGCCTTCTTACGCTGCCGATACGTCTTGGCGCGCTCAGCACCCGTCTTGACCTTCTTCGGCCGGGGTTGATGCAGGGGAATAACAGATGCAGAAACGTCGTCAGCCATTTGGAACCGCTCCTATCGGTTTCAGTGGTCAGGCGCGGCGTCGTGTTGGAAGCACGGCGTCGCGCCGCTTCGATCGAATCATCGCGCAACTCCACTTTCGCCGACGGCCGATGCCATGGCAATTGCCCTTGGGGCACAAGGCACAGGTCTGCCAATCGGGGTCTTACCAATCTAATCTCCTTCGTGAAGCGCCACCGCATCAACTTGAACTGGCTTTGGGCGGCGATCTAGGAGGGCTGCTCAAAACCGTCCGCGCCCGCCGCGGCAGCTATTCTGCTGTCTAGCTATCCCGGGTCGCCTCGCTTGAATGCCGGGCGGCCCGATCACGGCCAATAAAAAGCCCCGGCGCGATGCCGGGGCCTTGAGTTTTGCGACGCTTCGGACGCGATTAATACCTCGCGACGACCGGTCCGCCGAACTGATAGTTGAAGCCGACGCGCGCCAAGCTGCCGCGGGTGTTGTAGTCGAAGCGCGACTGGAAGGGCGGGATAGCCGGAACTCCGGAGCCGATGTCCCACGTGTGGCCGAGATCGTAGTACATATATTCGCCCTTGATCGACCAATTGCTTGCGAGCTTGTACTCGGCACCAGCGCCGACCGTCCAGCCGACCTGCACGCGCGAACCAGATGCAAGATAGTCAACCGGAGTATTGTAATGGAATTGACCGCCTGTCTTTACGTCGGCATAGACAAGGCCGCCGGTGCCGTAAAGCGAGGGCTTGGCGGGGTTTAGCCAGTGACTTCCGCGGGGTTACGCGGGAAGCTGCCGGAAGGGT
Organism: Alphaproteobacteria bacterium; assembly: GCA_005884765.1. GTDB lineage: Bacteria > Pseudomonadota > Alphaproteobacteria > Rhizobiales > Xanthobacteraceae > Bradyrhizobium. The sequence continues at coordinate 5,355 of VAZV01000058.1, read as the reverse complement.
TCGGCGATCGCCGCAAATCAGTGGACCGCGCCTAACGGGAACAGCTTGTCGGTCGTTTTGTCCAAACGCTTTTCCTTGTCGCGCCCATCCGACAAATGACCCACTAGCCCGCCATTCAACTTGTAAATGTTCGAACCCTTAAGATCGTAAAGTTTTTGACCTTTGAGGCCAAGGACCGCGTCGCCTGCGACCACGCCGACAAGGACGCCATTGCTGTTGAGGATATTGCAATTCACGACCGACCTCCTGTCGAGGCGCCCCATGATGCCAAAGGTTGCGCCTATTGGGTGACGATAGCGAGACAAATCGCGCTTTCAGCTATTTCCGCCTTCACCTTCAGCCCGAGCTCGACGAGGCCGCGGATAGCTTCGGAATGACCTGGAGCGTCGGCTCACCTGGGGGTCGCCTCGCTTCATGCCGGGCGGCCTTTCTCCTTGGCAATTAATTAGCAGGCACCGCAGAGCCTGCGCTTCGAACCAACCGATCCGCCTTTTTCAGAACGTAGGTATTTGCCGGCTGTTCCCTCGAAAAAAAGCTGATCACTACGAACGCCGCGCAGAATAGCAAGCCTACCAGCATAACTTTCCGATAGGTGCGTCTGTCTGCACTGTGAAAAGAACCCGACATAAATCACCACTCACGCAACGCGGATCCTCAGGAATGCTAGCTGGTAATCATTTCCGGACGGCTTCGCAGCAATTGGAAAATGGTTTCGTCGGACCCATCGTTTAACCCCTCCGCCGACGAGCAACGCTGGCGAGCTATGCGGTGGCCGGGATAGTTTGGCACCTTCGCAGCCCGCAAACCGAACCCGCACCGGCAGCCTTCCTAGCGTCGTGGCGAGGCGCCGTTCACGTGCCTTACTTCGGCGGATGCAAATCGCCTTGAAGCCAGCGTCCAAGACCTTTGGACTTCATTGGGTCGTCATACGCAGCAAGGGTCTTAAGGACGCGATTGCAGATAGCGCATTCAAACGTATGCAAGTCCACGCCCGCACGTGCCGGCTCGATGCTGACGAGCATCATCGGGGCCTTGCACTTCGGACAGGCGGGCCGGCCAATTGCAGCGAATGGAAGGACGGACGACAAGCGTTGAGGCTGCGGCATGATGCTTCCCTCGAGATAGGCGGGAGCGCAACACTCTCTGTCACCGGCATTTGCCCAGAGGGGGACCGGAGATAATTCACTGTGCGCCTTTTGGACGGCAAAAGGTGAGTTCATTCCGCCCCGCGGCAAAGTAGCGCTGGCAAGCCAAGCGTCCGCCGGTTTGGCCGGCCTTTCTGCAAGTCCGCGCGGCTCGGACACACCAGCGGCATTCCTGGAGCGGTGATGGCCGCGGGGCTTCGGTCCCGCGCCGTCCGGCAGACGAATGGTCACAATTGGCCCGCAATGCTGGCGGAACAGAATGATTGTCTGTGAGTACATGTTGAGCGTTGATGTTGAAGGGTGGAAAAACCTGGTCGTTGGCTACGGCAGCGCTGCTGCTGTCGGTCCTCTCGCTTGGCGGGTGCGCGACTTCGACTGCTGGCTCATCACTGATGGACGCGCGGGCTGAGGCGCCGGCGCCTCCGAAAACAAGCGCATATCTCCCGGTAGAAGATCTGCCGCCCAAGCGCGAGAAGCCCGCGATGACGGCCGACGAACGGTCGAAGCTCCAGAAAGAGTTGATCGCCGCGCGCGATCGCCAGACTTCTCATGTCAAAGCCCGAGGGGGCGCTCAGGACTCACCAGCGGCCTTGCCAGCTTCTCCCAAGGGGCGCGGGACCGGCGCCCCGCGTCTCAAGCCTGAGCAGCCCTAGGGGCGCAACAGCTGTCGTTGGTCTGCACCGGCGGGCACGGGACCGAGCCATAGGAACAGAATACGCAACAGTCGCCAGCGAGAGGCTTAAGCCGCGTCCCGCAGCCCTTGCAGTCATAGAAGAACACGCAGGCATCGGTCGGCATAGTCTCGATGGACCGATCACCGCATGAGGGGCAAGTCAGGGTGGATTCCAGTTGCATCATGCATTGCGCTCCGCACGCAACACGACTCGATTCATCTAATCCGCGCCGCCTTGACTTGTAGCCCGCATTCCGAATCCGCACCAGCGGCCTTCACGACGAGGCCGTTCAGGCGCCCGCGACCTTGGCGCCGGAAATAGAGCCCTCAGAATTTCGCGGTAAATCGAGTTGAATATGAACGCTAACATGATCGCACCCCATTGTTTGATTGATCGGGGGCGTGGGCCGCTTCTGTTTCTGGAATGCTTCGTGGCCGGCCAAAAATGGTTTCGCGGCACGGGCGCGGGCACAGAGGAGGCCAAGTGCTGCGCCGGCGGCGATCGATCAGAAGGCGGAACCAGCAACGCCTGGCCGCTCACGTACGACGGCTGCAGCGATAAGAGGTAAACAGGGACCGCCTTGCTTCGGTGCGAGCGGCCCGGTTTGGGACACGTTTTCAACGTCGGTCATGGTTGGGTCGTCCCGCACCCTGGCGTCTCCTGCCTTTGGCGGCTGCTCATTTTTGCGGGATAGTCCGGCGGCCGAAAGCCATTCAGCCGTGCAGAGAAGCCCCCGATCGCATTCATCTGCGAGCTTAAGAAGCGAGTCCGCGTTGTCCTTGTCCTCCGTGGCGAGGGCCAGTCTGCGATATCGGACCGCGCGGGCGTTGCTCATGGCATCTCAAATCCCAACGCAACAGAACGAGGACTCAAGTGCAGGAAAAAGACTTGGTTCCGCGGCTAGAAGCTGGGCCCCCACACCAATAGAACTGCGCCGATTGCCATAAGCAGAATGCCCGGCCAGTTCGCTCCGAGCCCTAAGAATCGCACGCTGCGCCGTGGCGGCTCTAGGGTGTCGGAAACCGGCCCGGGTGAACGCGGGCGGCTCAGCGGTCCCCACCAAATAGCGGTGCGCGCCAAGTACAAGATTCCGCCGAGAACAAGCAGCGCGCCGAGCAGCGTCAGGAACATTCTCGCCTCTCAATTCATCGCTGCCGCGCACACCAGTCGGCTCAAGCGCTGACAGCATTCTGCGCGGCGAACTCACACCGCTGGGGCAGACCTCAAGCCCGCCGCCCGGCGGGGTTTTCTTTTGGCTTTGCCGGGCGCGGCAAGCCGTTCAGGCCGATGCCTTTGAGGCGCTACCGCCGGCACCGACCGCGCAAATCTGGCGGCCCACCGCTTTTCGAACTTTCTTTGAAGATCCAGAGGGATGTCGCACATAACCGAACTCCCGGGTTCGCGGGGTTACGCCTCAACGCGCTCCGCACTTTAAAGGTCCCAAACGGCGCCGCGAGGGACTCAGCGCCGGCCCGCCCATGCGCTGGCCGGCATCGCCCGCCCGAGCGCCTGAAAGCCCGCAAATCCCGGACTCACCAGCGGCCTCCCGGAGTCGACGAGGGCATTTGGCTCGCAAGCTTCATGCATTGTGATCTTGGATACTTCGACCTGGAGCAGAAAACCTTGCAACCCCTCGACAACCCGTTCGGCACGAGGTTGTCACCCATGTCTTAGGTACGTTCCGTTACCGATGTCTCCGGGCTGGACAGTGGTTGATTGGTGAGCGCGGAGGGACTCGAACCCTCGACCCCATGATTAAAAGTCACGTGCTCTACCGCCTGAGCTACGCGCTCACTCTTTGATTTGAGCATGATCCCCCCGCGTCAGCGCTTTTCGCGTTTGTCGCGAGAGAAAACCGGTTCCCACCTCGATATCCAAGTGCGAGGCCGGCTTGTTTTAGATCACGCTCCAGCCCGCGCTGTGTAGGGGGCAGGCCCCCGCGGGTCAATAGCGCGGGGGTGCGCCAATGGGTCGGCGGATCGACCCTGATTTCCTCGTCAATTAAAGCTGTTAGCCGGCGATTTTCAAGCGGGCCCGGTCCATGTCCGCATCAGTTGACTTCGCGCCGGACCTCGGTCGCAACCGGCTGCGAGGGGCCGGCCACTTTCGGCATCGCCACCGGGCGCAGGCCGATCAACTCGGCGGTGCGCACGCCGGTATTGCGCCAGAACGAAAACGAGTTGATCCGCGAACTCTCAAGGATGGCGATCGCAACGGCAGACAGGAACGGCAGGCTTTCCAGCACCAATACGGCCGCGAACACATAGATCTCGTGGATCTGCTTGAAGCTGTTCGAGGCCACCAGCACGCCGGCGCCAAGGAGCAGCAACACGCCGATGACGGCTTCCCAGAACGCCTGGAATTCGATCGACATCCGCGACAGGCCGCCCTTGGAGGTGCGGGCAAAGGGCAGATGATCCTTGATCAGGCCATTGGCCACCGCGCGCGACACCGTCCACTGCACCGACATCGCCGCGACCATGGCCCCCAGCATCTGACCGGTCCTGATCGGCACCCTCAAGCGGTACATCGCCACGAAGTGCAGGAGCGAGACCACGAAGGCCGCGATGATGGGCAAGGTCAGTATTTTGTCGGGGATCGCGATGTCGGCGAAGGCCACGATCGGTACCCAGATCAAGTTGAGGATCGCGACCAGCACGCCCAGGCTCTCGGCGCCAAGCCAGTTCAGCCAGCCCAGCGAAAACTCGCGCTTCTGGTCCGGCGACAGCCGGCTCGCGCCGGGCAGGAAACGCCGCCAGTGCTTTTTCACGATCTGGAAGCCGCCATAGGCCCAGCGATGGCGTTGCTTCTTGTAGGCTTCGTAGGTGTCGGGCAACAGACCGTGGCCGTAGCGATGATTGGTATAGTGGGTCAGCCAGCCGTGCTCGATGATCGCAAGACCGAGGTCGGTATCCTCGCAAATGGTGTCGCCGGCCCACCCCCCCGCCATGTCCATCGCGGCGCGCCGGATCAGGCACATGGTGCCGTGGACGATGATGGCGTTCTCTTCGTTGCGCTGGACCATGCCGATATCGAAGAAGCCGGCATATTCGCCGTTCATCATGTAGTGCATCAGCGAGCGGTCGCCGTCACGATGATCCTGCGGCGCCTGCACGAGGCCGACGCGCGGATCGGCGAACGCCGGCACCAAATCCTTCAGCCAATCCGGCTGCACGACATAGTCGGCGTCGATGATACCGATGATCTCGGCATCAGCGGCGGTGCGGTCCATGGCGATACGCAGCGCGCCCGCCTTGAAACCCTTTACCTTCTCGGCATTGATGAACTTGAAGCGTTCGCCGAGCGCGCGGCAGTGATCCTGGATCGGTTGCCAGAACGCAGGGTCGGGCGTGTTGTTGATGATGACGACGCATTCGAAGTTCGGATAGTCGAGCCGCGACACCGCATCGAGCGTCTGCTTCAGCATCTCCACCGGCTCGTAATAGGCGGGGATGTGGATCGAGACCTTCGGGAAGGCGAGGTTCTCGCCGATGGTGGCGGGCGCGAGCGCAGCGTTCTTGGTGATCAGCCGGCGC
>VAZV01000143.1 GCA_005884765.1 Alphaproteobacteria bacterium | reverse complement strand
CCCGCGAACGGGTCCGCTCGGCGCTGATCGCCTCGGGCCTCGCGCTGCCGGCACGGCGAATCACGGTCAATCTCGCGCCTGCCGACCTTCCGAAGGAAGGCAGCCATTATGACCTTCCGATCGCGCTCGGCCTGATGGCAGCAATCGGTGCCATCCCTCCCGATGCGCTTTCCGGCTTCACCGTGCTCGGCGAACTCGGCCTCGACGGCTCGATCGCTCCGGTCGCGGGCGTCTTGCCGGCCGCCATCGGCGCCAATTCGCGCGATGAGGGGCTCATTTGTCCGGCGGCCTGCGGAAGCGAGGCGGCCTGGGCGAGCCCGGACATCGAGATCATCGCGGCACACTCGCTGATACAGATCGCCAATCATTTCAAGGGCACGCAAGTATTGTCGCGCCCAACGCCCAGGGTCCATGAAGCACCAAGCGGTCAACTCGACCTGCGCGACATCAAGGGCCAGGAAAGCGCCAAGCGGGCGCTCGAGATTGCCGCCGCCGGCGGGCATCATCTCCTGATGATCGGCTCGCCCGGCGCGGGCAAGTCGATGCTGGCGGCGCGCCTCCCCTCGATCCTGCCGCCGCTGTCGCCGTCCGAACTGCTCGAAGTCTCGATGATCGCCTCCGTGGCGGGCGAGATCGAAGGCGGCGCACTGACCTCGCAGCGGCCGTTTCGCGCACCCCATCATTCCGCGAGCATGGCAGCGCTGACCGGCGGCGGCATCCGCGCAAGACCGGGCGAGATTTCGCTCGCCCATCAGGGCGTGCTGTTCCTCGACGAATTGCCGGAGTTCGATCCGCGCGTGCTGGATTCGCTGCGCCAGCCGCTGGAGAACGGCGAGGTCGCCGTCTCCCGCGCCAATCACCGCGTCACCTATCCGGCGCGCTTCATGCTGATCGCAGCGATGAACCCCTGCCGCTGCGGGCATGCCTTCGAGCCCGGCTATTCCTGCAAGCGCGGCCCGATCGATCGCTGCGCATCGGACTATCAGGCGCGCATCTCCGGTCCGTTGATGGACCGCATCGATCTGCGCATCGAGGTGCCGGCCGTCACCGCGGCCGACCTGATCCTGCCACCATCTGCGGAAGGCTCCGCCGAGGTTGCAGCGCGGGTCGCCGCCGCGCGCGACATCCAGTTGGCGCGTTACACCGCGGCGGGACTGCCGAAGATCCGCACCAACGCGGAGGCGCCCGCGTCGCTGCTGGAGGAAATCGCGCAGCCGGACGCGCAAGGCACCAAACTGTTGCGTGACGCGGCCGAAACCATGCGCCTGTCGGCGCGCGGCTATCACCGCGTGCTGCGGGTTGCCCGCACGCTCGCCGACCTCGACGGCGCCGACAAGGTCGGCCGGTTGCATCTGGCGGAAGCCCTGTCCTATCGCGCGCTCGCCGACGATCTCCGGCGCGCCGCCTAGAAATTTCCTTGACGCCCTTCATCGGCGCGCGTGGCGGGCGCCCGGCATCTCCGACGTCTCGGTACCCGAGAGCTGGATTAACCCTTCATTAACTCTCTTCTCATTGCAGCGAATGAAGTGAGCTGGCCTCAAACACTTTGCAAGGTCGCCGTTGCATCGTCGGCGCCGGGCAGGGCGCGCAAGACGGGATCACCAGCGATGGGACGGATTTTCCGGGTCAAGCTACGCCTACGGCGCTTCGCGCGACGCCATCCATGGCTCATCATCGCGATCCGCTCGTTCATGATCTTCTCGGCCGCTTTCGGCGGCGCCTATGGCTTCATTACCGGCGCCCGGTCGGAACATTCCGGCTATGACGCCCACGCTTTCGCGATCGGCACCAGCTTCCTGTTCGCTGTCGCCTGCGTGGCACTGGCGACGCTGAGCATGAGGCTGCGCTGGATGCGCAAGAAAATGCGCAAGATCGCGCTCCACAACGAAGCGCTGGCCGACCGCAATTGGGAACTGAAGGAAGCCGAGGAGCGCGCCCGCAGCCTGTTCGAATCCCAGGGCGATTTGATCGTGCTGCGCGATGCGGAAGGCCGCATCACCTTCGTCAACGAGGCCTATTGCGAACTTGCCGAAGCGCCGCGCAGCGCGCTGATCGGCAGCCAGTTTGCGTTCACGGTGCTGGAGCAGGGCGATGCCGCAATCGAGACCAACGGCACCCGCATCCACGACCAGAAGATTGCGACCGGGCTCGGGCCGCGATGGATCGCCTGGCGCGAAGGCTTGATCCGAACCGATGCCGGCCGGCCGGCCGAGCTGGAATGCGTCGGCCGCGACGTCACCGATCGCACCGAGACCGAACGCGCGCTGGCCGAGGCGCGCGACCAGGCGGATGCCGCCAGCCGCGCCAAGTCGCGCTTCCTCGCGATGGCGAGCCACGAAATCCGCACGCCGCTCAATGGCATCATCGGCATGAGCTCGCTGCTGATGGATACGCCGCTGACGCCGGAGCAGATGACCTACGCCAAGGCGGTGAAGACGTCCGGCGACGCACTTCTCTCGCTGATCGAGGAACTGCTGGACTACTCCAAGATCGAAGCCGGCAAGATAGACCTCGAACAACGCCCATTCGCACTTTCCGCACTGATCGAAGACATCACCGAACTCCTGGCGCCGCGGGCGCAGGCGCGCCAACTCGAGATCGCCGCCTGTGTGGATGAGCGACTGCCGGCGCAAGTCATCGGGGACGCCGCGCGACTGCGGCAGGTGCTGCTCAATTTGGCGGGCAATGCCATCAAATTCACCTCGACCGGCGGCGTGGCGCTGATCGTCGAACCCGGCATCTGGCCGAACGAGGTCAGTTTCCTGGTGCGCGATACCGGCATCGGCATTGCGCCCGAGGCGCAGCAGAGGATCTTCCGCGAGTTCGAGCAGGCCGACGCGCGTATCGGCAGGAACTATGGCGGCACGGGTCTTGGCCTGGCCATCTCGGAACGCATCGTCAAGCGGATGGGCGGCCGCATCGCCCTGGAGAGCAAGCCGGGCCAGGGCTCGACCTTTGAAGTAGCGATTCCATTGGCGGCTATCGACGGCGACAGCGAACAGAAGACGGTCGCTATGCCGGACTTGACCGGACAATCGATCATGCTGGTGGCGCCGCAGAGCATCGAGGCCTCGCTGGTGGCGCGCCGGTTGCAGCGCTGGGGCGGCCAGACCTGCGTGGTAACGGACGCGGCGGTTGCGCAGGCGCTATTGCCCGAGCGCGCCTGGCACGCGGTATTGATCGACGGCGCGCTGGATGCCGACGATGTCGAGAAGCTCGGTGCGGCCGCACGCGCTCATGCAACCCAGCGCATCGTGATGTTCACGCCGGCCACGCGGCATGACCTCAAACCCTCCTCGGCCTTCACCGGCTACCTGGTCAAGCCGCTGCGCGCGGCCTCGCTCGCTACACGGCTGTCGATAGCGGGCGAAGTCGCTTCGCCGAACCTTGCCGGTGAGGCGCTGATCGAGGCGATCGATCCGAAGGAAACGCCTTCGACCTCGCCTTCATCGGGCCTTTCGGTGCTGGTGGCGGAGGACAACGAGATCAACGCGTTGTTGATGCGCTCGCTGTTGACCCGGCTCGGGCATCGTGCCGTGATCGCGACCAACGGCGAGGCGGCGCTGGAGTCCTGGCTGGCGGCGAAGTCCGCCGGCACCCCTTACGATCTGGTGCTGATGGATATCCAGATGCCGCAACTCGACGGCATCGGCGCAACCAGGCAGATCCGCGCTCGCGAGGCCGGGCAGGCGGGTCTCCGGACCCCGGTGCTGGCGTTGACGGCGAATACGCTGGTCGAGGATCGTTACGCCTGCTTCGAGGCCGGAATGGATGGCTTTTTGATCAAGCCGCTCGATCGGGAGAAACTTGCCGAGGCGCTCGCCGGCCTCGCCGCCACCCGGCATCTCGCGGCTTGATGCGAGGCACGCCGCGAAAGCTAAAGCCGGCGCAGCGCCACCGTTTCGATGACATGATCGGCGCCCTTTTTGAGGATCAGGGTCGCGCGCGGCCGCGTCGGCAGGATGTTTTCCTCGAGATTGGCGAGATTGGTGCGCTCCCATATCGCGGTTGCAGTGGCGATCGCCTCTTCGTCCGACAGCGGTGCATAGCGGTGGAAATAGGACTTGGGATCGGTGAACGCGGTGTCGCGCAGCGTCAGCCAGCGCTTCACGTACCATTCGCGCAGCACCGCCTCTTCGGCGTCGATATATACAGAGAAGTCGAAAAAGTCGGAGACGACGGGCACTGCCTTGCCGTCGCGCGGCAACGGGCCGGTCTGCAGGACATTGACGCCCTCAACGATCAGAATGTCGGGCTGGTCGACCTCTTGCCACTGGTTCGGAACGATGTCCCAACTCAAATGCGAATAGACCGGCGCGCGCACATGCCGTCGACCGGCCTTGATGTCGCTCAAGAACGACAGCAACAACGGCAGGTCGTAGCTCGCCGGGAAACCCTTCTTCTGTATCAATCCCAACCGTTCGAGCACCGCGTTCGGGTGGAGGAAGCCGTCAGTTGTCACCAGATCGACCTTGGGTCGCGGCGACCATCGTGCCAGCAGCGCCTGCAGCACGCGCGCCGTGGTCGATTTGCCGCCTGCAACCGAGCCTGCGATGCCGATGATGTAGGGCATCTTGCGGTCGCGGATGCCGAGGAACTGACGCTGCGCATAATAGAGCCGCTGCGCGGCATCGACATAGATCGACAACAAGCGCGACAGCGGCAGATAGATGTCCTCGACCTCGTTGATGTCGAGGCGGTCGTGCAGCGAGCGCAGGCGGTCGAACTCGCCGGGCTCCAGCGTCATCGGCGTGTCGTCGCGCAAATGCGCCCATTGCTCGCGCGTGAAGATCCGATACGGATTATATTGCTGCTCTGGGGCTCGGATATCCATGAAAGCGTCCCGCTTACTGATCACGCTTGCGCGCAGCCTTCTCTTCGAGCCCGGACATCGAGGTCCGCTGCGCCAACGCCGCCTCGACATCGGCAAGACTTATTCCGCGCACCTTCAACAGCACCAGCAAATGAAACAACAGGTCCGCGCTCTCGGCGATCAGATGATCGCGATCGTTCTCGACCGCGGCAATCACGGTCTCCACCGCTTCCTCGCCAAGCTTCTTGGCGCAATGCTCGGCGCCCTTGTCAAGCAGTTTGCGGGTGTACGACCCCTCACCTCCCAACGCCGCCCGGGCATCGATGGTCGAAGCCAGGTCATGTATCGTGAAACGCGACATCAACTCTATCCGGCACTGGCTCCCGCGGGACGGGGCGTCACCCCTTCGGACCCTGTAGCACTTTTGTGACAGGGAGTCGTCAGGGATCCAGCCGCATCGGCAAGCCAGCCCGCACCATGTGGTCCTTGGCTTGACGTATGGTAAATTCCCCGAAGTGGAAGATCGACGCCGCCAGTACCGCGGTCGCGTGACCCTGGCGGATGCCCTCCACCAGATGATCGAGATTGCCGACGCCGCCCGATGCGATGACCGGTACCGGAACATGATCGGCGATTGCCCGCGTCAGCGGCAGGTCAAAACCCTGCCGTGTGCCATCGCGGTCCATTGAGGTCAGCAGGATTTCGCCGGCGCCGAGCGAGACCACCTCCTGGGCATATTCGACGGCATCGATCCCGGTGGAATTGCGCCCGCCATGGGTGAAGATTTCCCAGCGGTCCGATCCGCCGCGCTTGACGCGCTTGGCGTCGATCGCGACCACGATGCATTGCTCGCCGAACTTCTCGGCCGCCTCCTTGACGAATTCGCGGCGGCTGACGGCGGCAGAGTTGATCGAGACCTTGTCGGCGCCCGATCGCAGCAGGGTCTTGATATCGTCGATGGTGCGCACGCCGCCGCCGACGGTCAGCGGCATGAAGCAGGCCTCCGCCGTCCGGCGGACCACATCCAGCATGATGCCGCGATTTTCGTGGGTCGCGGTGATATCGAGGAAGCACAGCTCGTCGGCGCCGGCCGCGTCATAGGCCATTGCCGCCTCCACGGGATCGCCGGCGTCGCGCAGGTCGACGAAATTGACGCCCTTGACGACCCTTCCATCCTTGACGTCGAGGCAGGGGATGACGCGTACCTTGAACATCAGTCCCTCCTAGGCCGCGGCGTGGGCGTTGCGGATCAAAGCCAGCGCCGCCGCCGGGTCGAGCCGCCCGTCATAAAGCGCGCGGCCGGCAATCGCGCCGGCGAGCTTTTTCGCCCGCGGCGTCAACAGCGCCTTGACGTCGTCGATCGAGGCAAGCCCGCCGGAGGCGATCACGGGCAGCGAAATGCGCTCGGCGAGCGCGATGGTTGCCTCCAGATTGAGACCTTTCAACAGGCCGTCGCGCGCAATATCGGTGAAGATGATCGCGGCCACGCCGGCATCCTCAAACCGCTGTGCTATTTCAGGCGCCATAACCTGCGAGGTCTCGGCCCAGCCTTCGACCGCCACTTTGCCATCGCGCGCGTCCAGCCCGACCGCGACGCGGCCCGGGAATCTCTTCGCGGCGCTCTTCACAAATTCGGGGTCACGCACCGCCGCGGTGCCGATGATCACCCGCGCCACGCCCTTGGCGAGCCAGGCTTCCACGGTTGCGAGGTCGCGGATGCCGCCGCCGAGCTGCAGCGGCATGGTGACGGCCTTGAGCATCGCCTCTACCGCATGCGCGTTCATCGGCTTGCCGGCGAAGGCACCGTCGAGATCGACGACGTGCAGATATTCAAAGCCCTGCGCGGCAAAGGCACACGCCTGCGCCGCCGGATCGAGGTTGAACACGGTCGCCCGCGCCATGTCGCCTTGTTCGAGGCGCACGCATTGGCCGTTCTTCAGGTCGATGGCGGGAAAAAGGATCACGGCTTCCACTTCAGAAAATTCGAGATCAGAGCCAGCCCGAAACGCTGGCTCTTTTCCGGGTGAAATTGCGTGCCGATCGCCGTGTCCCTGCCGACGATCGCCGTGACCGGGCCACCATAATCGGCGCGCGCCAGAACGTCCGCCTCGTTCGCAGCGTTGAGGTGATAGGAGTGCACGAAATAGGCGTGACGGCCTTTCGGCCCGAGCGGCAAACGCTCTAGCACCGGGTGTTCCTGCACAACGTCGAGCGTATTCCAGCCCATGTGGGGAATTTTCAGATTTTCCTCGCGCGGCGTGATCTTTTCGACATCGCCCGCGATCCAGTTGAAACCCTCGGTGGTGACGTGCTCCTTGCCGCGGGTCGCCATCAATTGCATGCCGACGCAGATGCCGAAGAACGGTCGCGCCTTCGCCCGCACCGCCTCGGTCAACGCTTCGATCATGCCGTCGAGCGCGTCCAGGCCCCGCCGGCAATCGGCGAAGGCCCCAACGCCGGGCAGCACGATGCGATCGGCGCGGTAGACCGTCTCGGGATCGTGCGTGACCAAGATGGTTTGCGGATCTTCCATGCTCCGCGCCGCGCGCTCGAACGCTTTCGCGGCGGAGTGCAGATTGCCCGAGCCGTAATCGATGATGGCAACGCTCACCGCGAGCCTCCCGGTTCCGGAAACAATCCGATGATGCTGCTGCCAGGCAGCGGCGGCGGTTTCGAGAATGGCTGGCCGGCAACATCGCGCGTTGGCGGCGGCCCGCCTCGATCGACCGCCGATTGATCGTTGCCGAAGGCGCGCTGCTTTGCGGTCCAGCGATCGAAGAAGCGCCGCTCGGCAGTCTCCTCATCGTCGGCAACCACGACGTCGAGCTGACGCCAGTTGCGCCGGGACAAGGTCCAGCGCTGTAGGCTTGCCGCCTCAAATCCCATCAACAGCGCGACCATAACATCCGCCGACACGATCGCCGCGGAACCGGCGCCGAGCCGCGCCAGCACGATTTCGAGCGCGACGATGGCAATGATCCACCCGAGCAGCGCCAGCCACAGCCGTTTCCAGATCAGCCAGAGCGGGCCGAACACCATGGCCCAGAAGTGAAACCCGTCGCGTACAAAGATGAACTTGTCGGTCGCGCGAAAATCCGCGGCGCTCGCCGAAGGTGCATGAACTGTATAGACCGGCATTCTCGTGCCTCGCTTTCGAAGTTCAATCGGCGGTGCCTATCTCCACCGACAACAAGCGATCAGCTGCCGAGCTGACCCTTGGTCGATGGAATTTCGCCGGCAGCGCGCGGATCGATCGCAACCGCCGCGCGCAACGCCCTCGCCAGACCCTTGAAACAAGATTCCGCGATATGATGGCTATTCTCGCCATATAGGGTCTCGACGTGCAAAGTCACGCCGGCGTTCATGGCAAAGGCGTTGAACCATTCGCGCACCAGCTCGGTGTCAAACTGCCCGACCTTGTCGCGCGGGAATTCGACCTTGAACACCAGCACCGGCCGTCCCGAAATGTCGATCACCACGCGGGAGAGCGTCTCGTCCATCGGCATGTGGATAGAGGCGTAGCGGGTGATCCCAGCCATGCCGCCAAGCGCCTGCTTCACCGCCTGCCCGAGGGCGATGCCGACATCCTCGGTGGTGTGATGGTGATCGACATGGAGATCGCCGTTCGCCTTGACCGTGATGTCGATGCGGGAGTGCCGCGCCAATAGATCGAGCATGTGGTCGAAGAAGCCGATGCCGGTCGAAACGTGGGCCACGCCGGATCCGTCGAGGTTCACCGTCACCTCGATATCGGTCTCCTTGGTCTTGCGCTTGATAATGGCGCTGCGCATGAAAATGCCTTCCTTGACCGGCCCTTAACCGACTTCGAGCCGAAAACGCGGCCCTTTTAACAGGCCGACGCTGCCTTCGCTACTGCGGGATGACCCCGGTCCGGGCTGAACTTCCAGCTATGGTGAGCGGATTGAGGCCATTAACCGATGCGATTGTAACCCTGCCCGCGAACCCCTAAATCTGGCGGGCAACGAGGTATCTTATGCAGGCACCGCAAAACGACATGCTGGTCTGGCATGGCACCACCATTTTGACAGTCCGCAAAGGCGGCAAGGTGGTGATTGGCGGCGACGGCCAGGTCTCGGTCGGTCAGACCGTGATGAAAGCCAACGCCAAAAAGGTCCGCAAGCTCGGCAAGGGCGACGTCATCGGCGGTTTTGCCGGCGCCACCGCCGATGCTTTTACGCTATTCGAGCGGCTGGAAAGCAAGCTCGAGCAATATCCGGGACAACTGACCCGCGCCGCCGTCGAGCTTGCCAAAGACTGGCGCACCGACCGCTATCTGCGGCGGCTGGAGGCGATGATGATCGTCGCCGATAAGGAAGTATCGCTGGTCCTGACCGGCACCGGCGATGTGCTGGAGCCGGAAGCCGGCGTGATGGGGATCGGCTCCGGCGGCAATTATGCCTTGGCCGCGGCCCGCGCGCTGATCGATTCGGACAAGGACGCCGAGACCATCGTACGCCGCGGGCTCGATATCGCCGCCGACATCTGCATCTATACCAACCGGAACGTCACCATCGAGGCGCTGGGCGGCTGATCGATGGCGCCTCACTACGTTTTCCACCCCATGACATCAGCCGATTTGCCGCTGATCGGACAGTGGCTCGCGTTGCCTCATGTCAGGGAGTGGTGGGGCGATCCCGCTGAGCAATATGCGCTGGTCCGCGGCGATCTCGATGAGCCGGCGATGGACCAGTTCATCGTCTGCGCGGCCGGCCGGCCATTCGGCTATCTGCAATGTTACGACCTGACCGCGTGGAACAGCGGCTTTGGGCCACAGCCGGACGGCACGCGGGGCATCGACCTGTTCATCGGCGCGCCCGACATGATCGAGCGCGGCCATGGCTCGGCACTGATCCGCTGCTTCGTCGTGGATCGCCTGCAAAACGGCGCGCCGCGCATCGTCACTGATCCCGATCCGGTCAACATCCGCGCGGTGCGCGCTTACGAAAGGGCTGGCTTTCACAAAGACCGCATGGTGGGCACGCCGGACGGCCCTGCGCTTCTGATGGTGCGCAACCCGTGAGCTTTGCGCGCAACGCCGCGGCGGCCGCCCGAGTTGCAACTTGCTCTCGCGACATTTCGAACCTACCTAGGCGTTATGACAGACTTCTCCCCCCGTGAAATCGTCTCCGAGCTCGACCGCTTCATCGTCGGCCAGACCGATGCCAAGCGCGCGGTCTCCATCGCGCTGCGCAACCGCTGGCGGCGGCTGCAGCTTTCCGGCGGCTTGCGCGAGGAGGTATTGCCGAAAAATATTCTGATGATCGGGCCGACCGGCGTCGGCAAGACCGAGATCGCGCGCCGGCTCGCCAAACTTGCCGCCGCGCCCTTTCTCAAGGTCGAAGCCACCAAATTCACCGAGGTCGGTTACGTCGGCCGCGATGTCGAGCAGATCATCCGCGACCTCGTCGAGGTCGCGATCGCCCAAACCCGGGAGCGCAAGCGCAAGGATGTGCACGCCCGAGCCCAGCTCGCGGCCGAGGAGCGGGTGCTGGATGCGCTGGTCGGGACCAATGCGAGCGCGGCGACCCGCGATTCGTTTCGCAGGAAATTGCGCGCCGGCGAGCTCAACGACAAGGAAATCGAGATCGAGACGCAGTCCTCTGGCGGAATGCCGCTGTTCGAGATTCCGGGCATGCCGGGCGCGCAAATGGGCGCGATCTCGATCGGCGACATCTTCGGCAAGCTTGGCGGGCGGACCAAGACGCGGCGGCTTACGGTGGAGGGCTCGCACGAGATTCTCGTCAACGAGGAATCCGACAAGCTGTTGGACAACGATCAATTGGTGCAGGAAGCGATCGGCGCGGTGGAGAACAACGGCATCGTGTTTCTCGACGAGATCGACAAGATCTGCGTGCGCGACGGCCGCGTCGGCGGTGACGTCTCGCGCGAGGGCGTGCAGCGCGACCTGCTGCCGCTGATCGAAGGCACCACCGTTTCGACCAAGCATGGCGCGGTCAAGACCGACCACATCCTGTTCATCGCCTCCGGCGCGTTCCATATCGCCAAGCCGTCAGACCTGCTCCCGGAATTGCAGGGTCGCCTGCCGATCCGAGTCGAGCTGCAGGCGCTGACGCGCGATGACATGCGCCGCATCCTGACCGAGCCGGAAGCATCGCTGATCAAGCAATATGTCGCGCTGATGCAAACCGAAGGCGTGACCCTCGATATCACCGACGGCGCCATCGACGCGCTGGCCGATGTCGCGGTCGCCGTCAATTCCGCGGTCGAAAACATCGGCGCGCGGCGGCTGCAAACCGTGATGGAGCGGGTGCTGGATGAGATTTCCTTCACCGCGCCTGATCGCAACGGCGAAACGGTCCAGATCGACGCCGACTATGTGCAGAAGCATGTCGGCGATCTCGCCAGGAACGCCGATCTGAGCCGGTTCATCCTGTAAAGCCGGTTCGCGCTGCTGCGTGCGTTGCGCAGCCCACGTCGGCTATGTGATAGTCAATCGCTGATTTCCGGCTTGATTTTTGCTGCCGCTTTCTGGGGCTCGATGGATTTGCGTGGGTGGAAAAACCCCTGGCGATGGATGCTTGCCGTCAATATCGCGGTCGTGATCGGGGTTTTCGTCCACAAGATCTTCCTGCAGCCTTACGTCCCCTACATCCATCTCCTGGTCGACTATCACTTCGGCTTTACCAAGCGAGCGCTGATCGGCGCCATCGTCTCGCTGTTTACTTCGAAAGTGCCGGTGTGGCTGGTTTTCGCACTCGGCGGCACAGTGTGGCTAGGAACGCTCGGCCTGTTCATTCAGTTATTCCGGCGGACGTTCGGCTTCGACGCCGAGCACTGGCCGCTATTCGTATTCACCGCGGGTTCGCCGTTCTTTTTCAAGAATTTCATGCATGCGCTTGGCCATTTCGACATCTATGGCTGTATGCTCGCGATCTGTCTTCTGCTGCTGCCGGCGCGCTCGATCGCCTTCGTCCTGCTGGCCGCGCTATTCTCGGTGCTGCTTGTTCTGATTCATCACATCCATCTGTTGATGTATGTGCCGACTATCGCCGTCATCGTGCTGCTCAGGCACTATCTCGCCTACGGCGTGAAGGCGCTAAATCTGGGCGTCGGCATCGCCGCTGCGCTTTGCGTCGGCGCGTTGTTCGTCGCGGCGCAATTCCTTGGATCGATCCCGGTGCCGGAGGCCGAGTTCGTACAATATCTTCATGGCCGCATGGCCGATCCCTCGCGCACCAACCTCCTGAGCTTCAGCTATATCTGGTATCAGCCGCTTGCGAAGGAAATCCACGATACCTGGGCGCGCATGCCGTCAAACCTTCTGGGCGTTCCGGTATTTGCGCTGCTGATCTGGCTGCATTCGCCGCTCTGGAAATATTTTGCCGAACTGATCCGGTCGCTGCGCGAGGATTGGCATCGCCGCGTCGTCACGGCAGCGCTGATAGGAGTAAGCCTTGGTTATTCCGTGCTGTTCCTGATCGTGTTCGATTACTCGCGATGGGTCTCGAGCTGGGCGGTCTGCATGTTCCTGATCCTGCACGCCGTGAAGACCTTGCCCGCCTCGCGCGAAGTGCGGCTTCCGCGCTCGGACGACCGCAAGACCGAGATATTCGGCTGGATCGTGACCCTGATTCCGCGCGTCGGAATCATCCGGCCGTTCTGATCATTGTTTTGATGCGTTTTCTTCACGGTACCCCACTTCGCTTGAAAACGCTTTGCATCCTACGATTTCGACCGCCTGACGCGCACGTACAACGCGCCCTCGCCGCCATGGCCGATGTGCGCCTCCTCAAAGCCAACCACGAGCGAGCGGAATTCCGGCAGGCTCAGCCATTGCGGCACCTGACGGCGCAGCACGCCGCGCTCGGCCTCCACAGGGCCCACCTTGCCCTTGCCGGTGATGATCAGCACGAAGGTCAGGCCTTGGTGGTGGGCGCGCTGCAGGAATCCGAACAGGGCACGATGCGCCCGCACTTGCGCCATGCCGTGCAAATCGAGCCTTGCCTCGATCTCCATGCGTCCGCGCGAAAGCTTTGAGCGCTCGCGGCGTCCGAGCGGTGCGAGCGGCGGCGCGGCAGGTTTTGGCGGACCTGCGGCTTGGACCGGTAGATGCGGCTTCGGTGCTGTCGCGGGCCTTACCGCCGCCGACCGTTCCGTGGGTGTCTCGGTCGGCTCCACCTTGGTGACACGGGGTTTTTTCCTCAGCGGCTTGACTTGCCTGGCAACGCTCTCCCACAGCGCGCGCTCTTCCTCGCTTAAGCCGCGCTTGCGGCGCGGCTGAGCAGACGGACCAGAAACCGGCTCGGGAGGCGGACGTCTCATTGGCTGCGGCGGTAGCGATAGGGACGGTGGGGCTCGTCGCGACCGGACTGGATGTTGGGCCGCGCCTCCGGCAGCGGTACCGGCTGTGCCGCCGGCGCATGCGCCGTCGACGTTTGCGCGAACGGCGCTGCAGGCTTGGCCGCTTCAGTGCCTTTAGGCGCATCAATTGCCGGCGCTACTAGGGCTTCCGGCGGGCTCGCAAGGGCCCTTGGATCCGTCGGCTGATCTTTCAACGGGCCCGTCTGCAAGGGATCGATCTGCGGGAACAGTTTTGCGATCTTTTCCGACGGTCGCGCATCGGGCACCGGCATCCTGCGCCCCCGCGCCGTCGGATCGAGGCTCCGTGGCACCAGCATGACGAAGCGCATAGTGTGCCGGAGCCGGCCGGACACTCTGCCCGCGTCCGGACCCGCCCCGAAATAAAGATCGGCGCGCGCGGGGCCCGTGATCGCCGAGCCGGTGTCCTGCGCAATCATCAGCCGCTGGAACGGCGTCTTCGACTTGTCCGAAGAGATCGGCAATTCGCCCGCAATGAAAAAAGGCGTCCCATAGACATGCAGCGCCTTGTCGACAGCGATCGACCGGCCCGGCGTCAAGGGTACGCCCTGCGCGCCGACCGCCTCATCCTTGTCGGAGAGCTGTACCTCGCGAAAGAACACATACGCGCGGTTCTGCCGGCGCAATTCCTTGGCGCCGTCGGGGTTTTGCTCCATCCATTCCCTGATCTTCTGCATCGACATCTCCTCTTTCGGGATGATGCCGCGATCGATCAGGATACGGCCGACCGCCGTATAGGGATAGCCATTATGCGCGTCGTAATTGATCCGGATAGTCGAGCCATTCTCGAGCCGGATCCGCGCCGAGCCCTGGATTTGCGCGAACAATAGATCGGTCTGATCCCTGAGCCAGCAAATCTCAAGCCCGCGGCCGGCGATCGCGCCGTCCTCTATCTCGCCGCGATCATAATAAGGCACGAGCTTGCGGCGGCCGATCTTGCGGAACACCTGCCCCCTGTTGGGGAGGTCGGGCGCACTTTGCTTAAAACCGCGGACGAACAGATTCGAGGGTCGGCGATAGACCGGCACGTTGTAGATCTCGGTCTGGGTACGCGATCCATCGAGGATGGGTTCGTAATAGCCGGTGACAAAGCCGGCATCCTCGCCAAGCCGCGAGATTTGCAGCGGGACGAAATGGTCCTCGAAGAAGGCACGCGCCTTGGCGGGCTCGGAAATCTCCGCAGCCCTCGCCGCCCGGCAGGGTTCGCGCAGCGAAATCCCCAGACTCTTTGCGGTTGCAGGCAGTGCGTGTTCCGCGGCGATCGGCTTGCAACTTGTGCGAAACGCCCGGTAGGCCGCGAGATGATCGTCATCGATCCAGCCGGCGATATCGGCCCAGGCTAGCGGAATATATTGGCTGTCGCTGATCTCGAGCGGAAAAGCGATACGTGGATAAGGAACCGGGCGCGAATCGCCAAGGTGAGCGCGTGGGGTGCGCGCCGCGGGTACGCCAAGCGGAACCAATGCCAAGAGCAATGCCCCGGCCACGGCGATTGTACCAAACGCCGCGGCATATCGCCTGAAACGTACTGAGCTAGTGGGCGCTTCCCGTCCCAACCAGCTTCCAGTTCGGATCGCGGGAACTCGTGTCGCGGGCAAAGGTCCAGACATCGGTGATATCGGCGACCTTGTCCGGATTGCCGTCGACAATGGTGCCGGCCTTGTCGCGGGTGACGGAGATCATCTGCGACACGAAACGAACGGTAAGCTGTGCCGAGCGATCGCGCGTTTCCGCACCTACCAGCTCGGCCTTGTCGATCGAGACGAAGCGCGTTTCGGTCTTCTGCTCCTGCTTCTCGCGATCCTTGATCACGGCCTCAAAGCTCTCATAGACCTCGGAGGACAACAGGTCGCGCAACGCGCGGCGATCGCCATTGGCGAAGGCCAGCACGATCATTTCGTAGGCGCTGCGCGCACCTGAGAGGAAGTGCCGCGGATCGAACGAGGAATCCTGCGCCGAGATGGCATCAAGCCCCTGCGCCAGTGGCGTGCCCGGCTCGGCCAAACCCTTCCAGCGATCGGTCGGCGGGGCCACATCCGCGGTCGGCGCCAACGGCGCCTGGTCGATCACCTTCCCCGGCATCGAAACGACGTTATTGTCCTGCGCGCCCTGCACCGCATTACGCGCCGCGCGGTCGAACGGCGGTCGCTCATTGCCGGTACGCTGTCCGAGAACGCTGCGCAGGCGCAGGAAGATGAAGACCGCCAGCGCCAGGAAGATGATGGTATAAATATCCACGTCGTTTTCGCTTTCTGGTCTCTGACGGCAACGGCCCCGGTGGGACAGCGTTCCCCTTAACCTAAGGGAACGGCAGAGATGACATCATCGATTTAGGTCCGTTCGATGTAGGCACGAAATCTTGCTCGGCCAATGGCGCGTTTCAGCGCACGTGAATTGTAGCGCGTTTTGAGCCCGAGGGGAAACCCGTTCCTGCCTGGAAATCGCGCATATTCAATCATTTAAGATGTTCATTCCATGGCAGCCTGGCCGTGTTCAAGCGCCCCGTAACCGGCCCCCGGATTCGGCATCGGCGGGACCACGGTCTCCTTGTGGAACGAGGTTGGCCTATGATAGCCACTCGCCCAACGACGGCATTTTGCCAATCGAAGCGAATTTCGACACAAAACCGGCCTTACGCTCGCTGCAGGAGATATTTGATGACCAACGGCAATGGCGCTCCTCCCGAGGCGGCCCCTCCTCCCCAGTTGAACGTGCTGGCGCAATACATCAAGGATCTGTCGTTCGAAAATCCGAACGCCCCGTCGTCGCTCGCGCCGCAACCGCAGCCGCCTCAGATCAATATCCAGATCAATGTCGGCGCCAATAATATCGCCGAGAACGAATTCGAAGTGACGCTTTCGGTCGAAGGCAAAGCCGAAAATGCCGGCAAGCTGATGTTCAGCTTCGATCTCGCTTATGCCGGCGTGTTCCGCATCGTCAACGTGCCGAAGGAAAACCTGCACCCGCTGATCATGATCGAATGTCCGCGGCTTTTGTTCCCGTTCGCGCGCGAGATTATCGCGACTTCCGTGCGGGACGGCGGCTTCCCGCCGCTGATGCTGGATCCGGTCGACTTCGTCGGCCTGTATCGGCAGAACATGGAACGGCAGGCTGCCGCAGCACAGGCCTCGGGCGTGAAGCCGAGCTAGTACCATTGGGCGTGATCCTATCCGAAAACGGGTGACCGCCTTTCGGGGTCACGCCGTCAGGAATTCGTTCCAGACCGGCTTGTCGCCCAAAGTGGCGATGAAGGCCCGGTGGGCGTCACGATCTTCTTCCGTAATCCGCGGCGCCAGCGGCACCAGGCGCTGCCGCCGCGGCATTTCGCCCGATCCGCCGATGCGGATTTCACGGCTCTCGGCGGCCAGGATCAGTTGCGACTGCCGCGCCCCGATCAGATCAATATAGACTTCGGCAAGAAGCTCGGCGTCGAGCAGCGCGCCATGCTTGGTGCGGCGGGAATTGTCGATCGCATAACGCGAGCAGAGGTCATCGAGCCGGTTTGAGACGCCAGGGTGCTTGCGCCGTGCCAACAGCAGCGTGTCGACCAGCCGTTCGCGAAGGATCGCCGGCCGTTTGATGCGGTCAAGTTCAGCGTTGATGAAGCTGATGTCGAACGATGCGTTGTGGATCACCAGCGGCGCGTCCGCGATGAAGTCGAGAAATTCGTCGACCACCTCGGCAAACAGCGGCTTGCTCGCCAGGAACTGGGTGGAAAGGCCATGCACGGCGAACGCCTCTGCCGGCACGTCACGCTCGGGATTGATGTGGCGATGAAAGGTCTGGCCGGTCGGCATGCGATTAAAAATCTCGACGCAGCCGATTTCGACCAACCGATCGCCGCGCAGGGGATCAAGGCCAGTGGTTTCGGTATCGAGAACGATTTCGCGCATGGGCTTTTTGGGACCGGGAAGCGGCGAATCAGGTTCGGCGCCGCGGCATCTTAACAACCTCACACAGAATGTCGCGGATCTGGGTCCGCACCGGATCGAGACCGTTCGATGTATCCACCACGAAATCCGCGCGCTTGCGCTTTTCGGCGTCGGGCAGTTGCCGCGTCAGGATCGCAGCCAATTTTACGCCGGTCATATTGTCTCGCGCCAGAATGCGTTCGCGCTGAAGTTCCGGCGAGGTCGTCACCACCACCACCGCATCGACGTGCCTTTCACCGCCGGTTTCGAACAACAGCGGGACATCCACCACCGCAACGCCCGCACCGGATCGCTCGGCCTCTTCGAGGAATTGTTGCCGGGAGGCGCGCAGCATCGGATGGACGATCTGCTCGAGCTGCTTGATCGCCGCCGGGTCATGCACCACTCTGGCCGAGAGCCTGTTGCGATCGACCTTGCCGTCGACGGTCGTGCCGGGAAATGCAGCCTCGATGGCGGGCGCAGCTTCCCCCTCATAGATTTTGTGAACGGCGGCATCCGCGTCGTAAACCGGGACGCCGGCTTCCGCAAAGAGCTTTGCGGTGGTCGACTTCCCCATCCCGATTGAGCCGGTCAAACCCAGAATCAACATTTCGTCATCGCCATTTTTTCGAATAGCTCACACGGCGAGGAGTTTCTCGCTGCGCAGGAAGGCAAGCAACGGCAACAGCGGCAGGCCGAGAACGGTGAAGTGGTCGCCTTCGATACGCTCGAACAGATGCACGCCCAGTCCTTCAAGCTGGTACGCGCCGACGCTTGACGTCACCGCCTTCCCCGCGCGGTCCAGATAGGCCTCGATTTCCGCCTCGTTCAACGGCCGCATGGTCATCCGTGCGATCGCAATATGCTCGAACACTATCTTGCCGCCGCGAGCGACGGCAACGGCGGAATTGAGTTCGTGCGTATGGCCGGCGAGCGCGTGCAATTGTTCCGCGGCTTGAGTCCGGTCCAAAGGCTTATTGAAAAGGTGGTCCCCCAACGCCAGCGTCTGGTCGGCACCGATGACGTATCGATCAGGCTTTCGCCGCGAGACAGCGACGGCTTTCTCGTGTGCCAGCAGTGCTGCGACATCGCCGGGCGCGGACAGGCAAGCCGATTGCTGAGCGGCCCGTTCGTCGATATCGGCGGGAACGGATTCAAAATCGATTCCGGCATCGGCGAGCAGCATTTGCCGGGCGCGGCTTTGCGACGCCAGGATCAACGGCTCTTTCCCCTGCCAGATATTCATCGGCCGATGCATCATTCCGCGAGCCGGTGCCGCTGCCGGTCGGTGTAGAGCTTGAGCACGGCGGCCGCGGTTTCCTCGATCGATCGCCGCGTCACGTCAAGCTGCGCCCAATTGAACTTGGCGCTCAAGCGCCGGGCAAACGCGACTTCATCGGCAACCGCCTGTTTGTCGATATATTCGTCATTGCCTGAAGCAGCGCCCATACTCAGCAGCCGGTTCTGGCGCACCTGGATCAGCCGCTCCGGCGTCGCGTGCAGGCTCACCACCAGCGGTTTCGTCAGGCTTTCGAGCTGATGCGGAAGCGGGATGCCCGGCACCAGCGGCACATTGGCGGTGCGGATGCCGCGGTTGGCGAGATAGATCGACGTCGGCGTTTTGGAGGTGCGCGATACCCCGACCAGCACCACATCCGCCTCTTCCAATCCTTCGACATGCTGGCCGTCGTCGTGCATCATCGTATAGTTCAGCGCGTCGATGCGCTTGAAATATTCTGCGTTCAAGACGTGCTGCGCGCCGACCCGCCCCGTGGTCGCGGCTCCAAGATAGGCCTCGAACAATTGCATCACCGGGCCGATGATCGACAAGCTCGGGACGTTGATCTCCTTGCACTTGGCTTCGAGGCGGACAACGAGATCCCTCTCGAGCAACGTAAACAGCACGATCCCCGGCGCCTCCTCGATTTCATCCAGCACGCGGTCGAGCTGCTTCTGGCTGCGCACCAGCGGGTAGACATGTTCCACCGGCGTCACATTGGCATATTGCGCGGCCACTGCCCGCGCGACCGTGATCAGCGTTTCACCGGTCGAATCGGAAACCAGATGGAGGTGAAAATAATTGCCTGAGGTGGGCACTTGAAGCCTGTGTGTCCTGTGAATCCCTGTGGAGCTTGGGGAGGAGAATCGAAGGCCAGATCGCGGATCAGGGATAACCCGGCCTTTTCTTCACATCCCTCACAAAAGGAAAACTCCATGCGCATGCGACAATGATAGTGGGCTTGTGTGGACTTGTCTCGCCATAACCTGCGCACGGAAAGGTGCAACTACCTGAGTCAGGTAGCGTTATCACGTCAGCCCGTCATGTCCGACGAATTGTTGAAGGCTGTGAACAAGCACCCCTCATCGGAGGGACGGCGTTGTGTGAGTCCAATTCACCGCTACCTAGACTCAAACTTGAAGATTCCTAGATTAGTTTAGAGAAGGCTTGCGTGTGGTGAAGTCTCGGCGCAAATCGATCCCAGGAGTTCGTGGCACTGCCTGCAAACGGCGCCGCGGCCGAGGAGCGCGAGCGGCATGTACGAATGGATCAAGGCGCTGCATATCATCGCCGTCATCTCATGGATGGCGGGGATGCTCTATCTGCCGCGGCTGTTCGTCTATCATTGCGAAGCCGAGCTCGGCTCGAAGCAATCCGAAACATTCAAGGTGATGGAGCGGCGGTTGCTCAAGGCGATCATCAACCCCGCGATGATCGTGACATGGTTTGCCGGACTTTACCTGGCGTGGAGCGGGCACTGGTTTTCGTCGAGCTGGCTGCACGGGAAACTTGCGCTGGTGATTATCTTGTCGGGCGTCCACGGTTTTTTTTCCCGCTGGGTTAAGGATTTCGCCGCTGACCGGAATACGCGAAGCCAGAAATTCTATCGAATTATCAACGAGGTACCGACGGTGCTGATGATCTTCATCGTCATCCTGGTGGTGGTGAAGCCGTTCTGATCGCGATGTCAGCCCAAATCTTAAGACGTTAGGCCTGCTTGCGGACGGTCGAGCGATTTTCTATATTAGCGAAATCCCACCCAACGCAGGCGGATGTGGTTGCGTTCCGGTTTCCCAGGAGACCGGCCGCCGCATCAGGTTTGAAGCCTTACCGGCGCTTTCCTTGCTCAGACCTGCGGACTTCTTCCTTTTTGGCATGTCCGCACTTTCTTAAAGCCACCTCGCACCCCTCTCCCCAAAGTACTCCACAGGACCACCCCAATGCGGGAAATAAAACTCCAAGACCTTAAATCTCAAACGCCGGCCGAGCTTGTTGCGTTCGCTGAAGAGAAAGGGGTCGAAAACGCCAGCACCATGCGCAAGCAGGAGCTGATGTTCGCGATTCTCAAGCAACTCGCGATCCAGGAAATTGACATCATCGGCGAGGGCGTCGTCGAAGTTCTTTCCGACGGCTTCGGATTCTTGCGTTCGCCCGATGCCAATTATCTGCCGGGACCTGACGATATCTACGTCTCGCCCTCGCAGATCCGCCGCTTCGGGCTTCGCACCGGCGACACCATCGAAGGCCATATCCGCAGCCCGAAGGAAGGCGAACGCTATTTCGCGCTGTTGAAAGTGAACACGCTCAATTTCGAGGACCCGGAAAAATCCAAGCACAAGGTCAATTTCGACAATCTGACGCCGCTGTTTCCGGATCAGCGTTTCCGGCTCGAATTGGAAGACCCCACCAGAAAGGACCTTTCTGCAAGGGTTATCGACATTGTCGCTCCGATCGGCAAAGGCCAGCGCGCGCTGATCGTGGCGCCGCCGCGCACCGGCAAGACGGTGCTGATGCAGAACATCGCGCACTCGATCACGGCCAACCATCCCGAATGCTATCTGATCGTGCTCTTGATCGACGAGCGCCCCGAGGAAGTCACCGACATGCAGCGCTCGGTGAAGGGCGAGGTGGTTTCATCCACCTTCGACGAGCCTGCGGTGCGCCACGTCCAGGTCGCCGAGATGGTGATCGAGAAGGCCAAGCGCCTCGTTGAACACGGGCGCGATGTGGTGATTCTACTCGACTCGATCACACGCCTTGGCCGCGCCTACAACACGGTGGTGCCGTCATCCGGCAAGGTCTTGACCGGCGGTGTCGACGCCAACGCGCTGCAGCGGCCAAAGCGATTCTTCGGCGCCGCGCGCAACATCGAGGAGGGCGGTTCTCTCACCATCATCGCCACCGCGCTGGTCGATACCGGCAGCCGCATGGACGAAGTGATCTTTGAAGAATTCAAGGGCACCGGTAACTCCGAGCTCATTCTCGACCGCAAGGTTTCCGACAAGCGCACGTTCCCGGCGATCGACATCTCGCGTTCGGGCACCCGCAAGGAAGAGCTGATCACCGATCCGCAAGTCCTGAAGAAAATGTATGTGCTGCGCCGGATCCTCAATCCGATGGGCACCATGGACGCGATCGACTTCCTGCTCGACAAGCTCCGCAACACCAAGAACAACTCGGAATTCTTCGAATCGATGAACACCTGAGCCGGCCCGACGGTTCTTCAGCAGGAGGGCGCCTTCGCAAGCAGGCGCCCTTTTTCGTGCCATGGCACGGGCGCCGCTACTTTTGCTGCATCGCAGCATCAGCGCCAAGTGGATGTTCGCCTGCCTGAAATTGCGTTGCCTTTTCAAAGGCTCAAGCACAAATAGACGATGCATCCGCGCGACCAGACCATTTTTGCTCTGTCTTCGGGACGACTGCCAAGCGCGATCGCCGTGGTGCGGGTATCCGGGCCGCAGGCAGGCAGCACGCTCACATCGCTCGCGGGCAAAATTCCCACCGCACGGCGGGCGACGCGGGCGCTGCTGCGCGACGCTCGTCAGCAGCCCATCGACGATGCGGTCGTGCTGTGGTTTCCGAAGCCGGCGAGCGCGACTGGGGAAGACGTCGCCGAGTTTCACGTCCATGGCGCGCGCGCCGTGGTCGCATCGCTGCTCGCGTCGCTCTCGGCAATCGAGAATGTGCGCACGGCGGAGCCGGGCGAGTTCACCCGCCGCGCGTTCGAGAATGGCAAGCTCGATCTCACCGAGGCCGAAGGTCTCGACGATCTGATTCGTGCCGACACCGATCGGCAGCGCCGTCAGGCGCTGCGTCAATTGCAAGGTGTGCTCGGCGACCGGGCGCGCGATTGGCGCGCGCAGATCATCGAAGCCTGCGCCTTGATCGAAGCCGGAATCGATTTCGCCGACGAGGGCGATGTGCCGACCGAGTTGATCGCGCCGGCGGTTGCGAAGATCACAACGCTGCTACGTGAGATCCAGCATGTTCTTGCCGGGCAGCGCCATAGTGAGCGGCTGCGCGAAGGGCTGGTGATCGCGATCGCGGGCCCGCCGAATGTCGGCAAGTCGACGCTGATGAATCAACTGGCGCGGCGCGAAGTCGCGATCGTCTCGCCGCATGCCGGCACCACGCGCGACATCATTGAAGTGCAGCTCGATCTCGACGGCTATCCGGTAACTGTCATCGACACCGCCGGCGTCCGCGAGACCGACGATCCGGTTGAGCAGGAAGGTGTGCGGCGGGCGAGGGCGCGCGCGGCGGAAGCCGACCTGGTGTTATGGCTGAGCGATGCCGAGCACGACAACAATACGCCGCGCGAGAGCAAGTCACTGGTTTGGCTGGTACGCAACAAGATCGATCTCGACGCCGTCGGGTCTAAGGTTCAATCCAGGACAGCAACGCCGTCGTGTGGCGCGAACGGGCCGGGGCAGGGCGAGCCGATGTTTGCAATCTCGGCGAGCCGCGGCGATGGGATTGCCGAGTTGATCTCGGCGCTGGTCGGATTCGCCCAGGAGTTTTTCGGCGCAACTGAAAACGCGCTCGTTAGCCGAATCCGGCAGCGCGAATTACTGCAGCAGACCGCGGCCTCGTTACAGCACAGCTTGGCCGTGATCGGAGAGGGTGAGGAACTCGCGGCCGAGGATTTGCGGGCCGCCGCTTATTCCCTCGGGCGCCTGCTTGGTCGGGTCGATGTCGAGGATATCCTGGACGTCATCTTCCGCGAATTCTGTGTTGGAAAGTAGTTCTAGTGCTTCGTTCAACCGATTACCGGTTGGTTAATATTTGTGGTTAACGGAATTTGTTTCACGTGAAACAGGTCCCGGGACTGCGGCATCCGAAACCGAACTGTTTCACGTGAAACGTCTTCCGGCTTCTCCCGTCTCGCGATAGAAGTCACCGCCATGATCGCGAACTTGGAATCGGCGGATTTGGAATCATTTGACGTCATCGTCATCGGCGGCGGCCACGCCGGCTGCGAGGCCGCGAACGCGGCGGCGCGCATGGGTGCCAAGACGGCGCTGGTGACCCATCGGTTCGCGACCATCGGCGCGATGTCCTGCAATCCAGCCATCGGGGGTCTCGGCAAGGGCCATCTGGTCCGGGAAGTCGATGCGTTGGATGGGCTCATGGCCCGGGTCGCGGATGCCGCCGGAATCCAGTTCCGGATGCTCAACCGCCGCAAGGGTCCGGCGGTGCGCGGCCCACGGGCCCAGGCCGATCGCAAACTCTATGCGGCGGCGATGCAAGCAGCGATATCCGAGACCGCCAAGCTCAGCGTGGTCGAGGGCGAGGTGGATGAGCTCATCGTCTTGGACCGCCGCGTCACCGGCATTCGCTTAGGCGATGGCCGGGCGATGCGGGCCGGGGCGGTCGTCATCACCACGGGTACATTCCTGCGCGGGCTGATCCATCTCGGCGAGAAGAATTGGCCGGCTGGCCGGGTCGGCGAGGCGCCGTCGATGGGGCTCTCAAGGTCCTTTGAGCGCGCGGGCTTTACCCTCGGGCGGCTGAAGACGGGGACGCCGCCGCGGCTTGACGGCACCACGATCGATTGGTCGGCAGTCGAGATGCAGCCCGGCGACGAGCCGCCGGAGCCATTTTCGGTGATGACCGACCGCATCACGACGCGACAGATCCAGTGCGGGATCACCCGCACCACGGCTGCCACCCACGAGGTGATCCGGGCCAACGTACATCGCTCGCCGATGTATTCCGGGCAGATCAAAAGCACGGGGCCGCGCTACTGTCCCTCGATCGAGGACAAGATTGTTCGATTCGGCGACCGCGATGGGCATCAGATCTTTCTGGAGCCCGAGGGTCTCGACGACACGACGGTCTACCCCAACGGCATCTCGACCTCGCTGCCGGAAGAGGTGCAGCTCGCGATTCTGCCAACCATTGCCGGCCTGGAACGGGTCAGGATGGTTCGGCCGGGCTATGCCATCGAGTACGATCACGTCGATCCGCGCGAACTCGATCCGAGCTTGCAGACCAAGCGATTGCGGGGGCTGTTCCTGGCCGGACAGATCAACGGCACCACGGGCTATGAAGAGGCCGCGGCCCAGGGACTCGTTGCGGGTCTCAATGCCGCCGCAGCCGCCGGCGGATCTGCGCCGGTCGTATTCGACCGTGCCGACGGGTATCTCGGCGTGATGATCGATGACCTCGTGACGCGCGGGATCACCGAGCCCTACCGCATGTTCACCTCGCGGGCCGAATACCGGCTGACGCTCCGGGCGGACAATGCCGATCAGCGCCTGACCGATAAGGGCATCGCGCTGGGGTGCGTTGGGAGCGCGCGTTCGCTGCGTCATCGCGCCAAGATGGAGGCGCTCAACGCGGCCAAGTCGCTCGCGAAGTCTCTCACGATCACGCCGAATGAAGCCGCGAGATACGCCCTTGCGCTCAACCGGGATGGCCATCGCCGCTCGGCATTCGAGTTGCTGGCCTATCCCAAGATCGGCTGGACCGAAGTCACCGGGATCTGGCCGGAGCTGTCGGCCATTGACCCAGCCATTGCGACCCATCTTGAGATCGACGCCAAATATGATGTCTATCTGAAGCGCCAGACTGCCGACGTCGAGGCCTTCCGGCGTGACGAGGGACTGGTTCTGGCCGACATCGATTACGCCGACGTGCCCGGGCTTTCCAACGAGGTGCGCTCGAAACTCCAGGCCGCGCAACCGCGCACCGTAGGGCAGGCGGGCCGGCTCGACGGATTGACGCCGGCGGCGCTGGGAATTTTGGCGGCCTATTTGCGCCGGGAGGCGCGGTCGAAGTCGGCTGCGAGCGCCTGAGTCTGTTTCACGTGAAACGAAATAGCTTCCGATCTAAGGGGCCGTTCTCCGCATAAGCAAGGCACGCCAGCGATGGCCATCCGAACGAAACCATCTGCCGCCGCGCCCCATGCTTCGGACAGGGCTGCAGCGCTGGCCCTGACGGCCGTTTCACGTGAAACAGAGCAGCGGCTCGATCGCTATATCGGCCTGCTCCTGGAATGGCAGGCGAAGACAAATCTCGTCGCGACCTCCACGCTTCCGCACTTATGGACACGCCACGTCTCGGATTCGCTGCAGCTTCTGGCCCTCGCGCCAGGCGCAAAAATCTGGGCCGACCTTGGCAGCGGCGGGGGCTTTCCGGGCCTGGTTCTGGCTTGCGCGTTGGCGGAGACGCCGGGCGCAACCGTCCATCTCATCGAACGCAACAGCAAGAAAGCCGCCTTCCTGCGCGAGGCGCTGCGCGTCACCGCATCACCGGGGATCGTGCATCCCGCCGAAATCGGGGATACTGTGGAAAGAATCACCGGGCCGGTCGATTGCGTCACCGCCCGGGCACTGGCTCCGCTACATCAGCTTGTCGGCTTTGCGGAACCGCTAGTGGGTAGGGGCGCAAAGGCGTTGTTTCTCAAAGGCCAAGATGTAGAGGCCGAATTGACCGAGGCCACTAAATATTGGAATATCCAACCGAAGCTTCATTCCAGCCGGAGTGGCGGACAGGGCTGGATCGTTGAGCTCGACCATATCGAGCGGCGCAATCCATCCGCGACAGCACAAAGCGACCGCGCATGACCGTGATTGATCAGGTTTATCAAGGGGATAAAGCTAAACAACCGGCCGGCCATCCACGCATTCTGTCACTCGCCAATCAGAAGGGCGGGGTCGGCAAGACCACCACGGCGATCAATCTGGGCACGGCGCTGGCCGCGATCGGCGAGCGCGTCCTGATCGTCGATCTCGACCCGCAAGGCAATGCGTCGACCGGTCTTGGCATCGATCGCCGCAGCCGCAACTGCTCGACCTATGACGTGCTGATTGGGGAGGCGCCGCTGCGCGAGTCGGTGGTGCCGACGGCGGTGCCGAGGCTGCACATCGCGACCTCGACCATGGATCTCTCCGGCCTCGAGCTCGAACTCGGGACGACGGCGGGCCGCGCCTTCCGTCTGCGCGATGCGATCGCCGCGCTGAACAACAAGGTCACGCCGGAGTCCGATTATAGCTACGTGCTGATCGATTGTCCGCCCTCGCTCAACCTTCTCACCGTCAATGCGATGGCGGCCTCCGATGCGATCCTGGTGCCGCTACAGTGCGAGTTTTTCGCGCTCGAGGGCCTGTCGCAACTTTTGCAGACCGTCGAACAGGTGCGCACCACGCTCAATCCGAATCTGTCGATCCACGGCATCGTGCTGACCATGTTCGACTCGCGCAACAATCTGTCCAACCAGGTCGTCGCCGACGTCCGGCAGTTCATGGGCACCAAAGTCTACAAAACCATGATCCCGCGCAACGTGCGCATCTCCGAAGCACCCTCCTACGGCAAGCCGGTGCTGGTCTACGATCTGAAATGCGTCGGCAGCGAAGCCTACCTGAAGCTCGCGACGGAGGTGATCCAGCGCGAGCGCGAGCTGCGGGCGCATTGAGTGCGCGTCGTAGCGGTAGGGTGGGCAAAGGCGTGTTCGCCGTGCCCACCAACAATGTTCGCAATTCCGCGATGGGTGGGCACGGCGTGAAGAACGCCTTTGCCTACCCTATGATCTCTGAAATTCTGATGGAGTACGCTTAAGTGAATCCAAGGGAGCTGGCGATGGCCGACGATGCGCGTTCGCGACTGGGCCGCGGTCTTGCAAGTCTGATCGGGGATGTCGGCGGCGAGGCCAAGCATCAGGAACGGCCGCGCAACCAGCGCAAGGTGCCGATCGAATTCCTCAAACCCAACCCGCGCAATCCGCGCCGCGATTTTTCCGATGCCGAACTCGGCGAGCTCGCCGACTCGATCAGGCAGCATGGCGTGATCCAGCCGATCGTGGCGCGTCCGATCAAGGGCGCGCAGGACCGGTTCGAGATCATTGCCGGCGAGCGCCGCTGGCGCGCCTCGCAGATCGTCGGGCTGCACGAGGTCCCGATCGTTCCGGTCGAGGTGAGCGACAGCGACGCGCTCGAGATTGCGATCATCGAGAACGTGCAGCGCGAAGATCTCAATGCGATGGAAGAGGCGCAGGGCTATCACGCGCTGGCGGACGAGTTCAAACGCAGCCAGGAAGATATTGCAAAGATCGTCGGCAAGAGCCGCAGCCACGTCGCCAATATGATGCGGCTGACCAAACTGCCGGCCGAGGTGCAGGCCTATATTGCCGCAGGCCAATTGTCCGCGGGTCATGCCCGGGCGCTGATCGGGGTGCCCGACCCGCTGGCGGCCGCCAAGCGCATCGTCGAGGAAGGCCTCAATGTGCGTCAGGCGGAGGCGCTGGCCCATGTCGAGGGGGTGCCGGAGCGCAAGCCGCAGAAGGCGCGCGGCGGCAAGACCAAGGACACCGACACGGTGGCGTTGGAAAAACGGGTCAGCGACGCGCTCGGACTCAAGGTCAGCGTCAATCATCGCGATCCCGGCGGCACCGTGCAGATCAGCTACCGCAACCTCGAACAGCTCGACGAGGTCATGCGCCGATTGGCGCGGGGGAGCTAGCTGTCGTTGCGGAATGGTGCTCTTCTTACCTCGCCCCGCCA
The DNA here is from genome assembly GCA_005884765.1 of Alphaproteobacteria bacterium. GTDB lineage: Bacteria > Pseudomonadota > Alphaproteobacteria > Rhizobiales > Xanthobacteraceae > Bradyrhizobium. The sequence goes on along the minus strand of VAZV01000143.1, from coordinate 12,466 downwards.
AGAGCGGGACGAGGCAGATAACGGACCCCCCGCACCTCACCCCCGCCGCTTCGCATTGGCCGCAATCGACAGCAGCGCGCGCTGGGCGATGGCGGCCGCGATCGCCGGTTGTTTGCGCATCTCGAGTGCCGCGGTGCCGAGCTGGTCGATGATGGCAGCAAGCCGCGTGACGTTGAAATTACGCAGCGCGGTCTCGACCGCGCCCTTGCGTGAAAAGTGCAGCCGCGGGAAACCGCCTTCGAGCAAAACCGCGACCGGCGTCCCTTCCGCGACCGCCAGCGCCGATTTATGCAGCCAGGCCGCCTGACGCTGTGCGGCCAAGATGATGAGGCCGGGGTAGGTGCCCGCGGTCATGGCCTTGGCGAATTCGCTCTCGACAAGGTCCGGCCTTGCGGCAAACGCGCCATCCACGATCGGATCGAGCTTGAGCTCGGAGGCGTCCGCAACAACCGCCATCACGTCGTCGAGCGTAATCTCACCTTGGCCATGGGCGTAGAGCGTGAGCTTGCGAAGTTCGTTGCGCGAGGCCTGGCGGTCGCCGCCGAGTAGCGCCATCAGCGTCGCGCGCGCTTCCTGCGCAACGCGCAAATTTGCGATCCGCAATTCGTCGTCGATCAATTTCGAAAGTTCCCGATCGCCGTCCGGATAGCAACCGATCGCGACCGCGGTCTTGGCGCGCTCGCAGGCCTTGCGCAGTGGCGACTCGGGCCGCAACTCGCCGGCTTCGATGACGATGCGGCAGTCTCGCAGCGGCGTATCGGCCAGCGTGTCGACGCCGCTGGCAAAGCTGCGCGAGCCGGCGCGAACGCGAATGGCACGGCGGCCGCCAAACAGCGGCACGGTCATGGCCTCATCGACCAGCCGCGATGGCTCGGCGGACAATTCGTCGCCGTCGAGTTTCACCAGCGAGAAGGGATCGTTGGGATCATCGACCGCGGATGCGAGCAGCGCGTCGGCACGCTCGCGTACCAGGCCGGCGTCGGGACCGTAGAGCAGGATGATCGGACGGCCCGGATCGGGCCGGGCGAGGAAAGCGTCGATGTCTTTTCCGCGCAGCGCGACCAAGATCAGGTGCCGGCGACGAAGAACGACGCCAGCCGGGTCTGAATTTTTTCCGCGATTTCCTGGGCGGCGCGATCCTCGGCATCGCGGAGGGCGCGGGAGCGGGCGAAGCGCTGGTAGGAGCCAGGCATGTCGTACGACACGCGCGAGAACGTCGTGCCGGTCATTACCGATTTGTCGGTCGCAAGCTCGATCAGGTTATATTGCGCGTCGATGCCGTAGGTCTCGCTGGTCGGCAGCGCGGTGGTCGGACTGATCATCAGCGACGAGCGGCTGGTCGTGAAGCGCAGCACGAGCTTATAGAGCGGCGGTGCGCCGGTGGCGGTGCCGTAAAGCTTGAACGCCAGCGCATTGCGAATTTCCACCCCGAGCCGGGCATCTCGGGACGCGTTGGGTTTGTCCACCGGCGGCAAATCCACCGTCAACAACTTGTCGCGCAGGCCGGGCGTCCCGTCGGCATGCTCGGCATACATGGGCTGGAAGCAGCCGGCAGTCAGCGCCGCGAGGGCGGCCGCGGCAACGAGCCGGGCGGCGATGCGGATGTTAGCCAACGACATTCACGATCCTCATGGGAACAACGATCACCTTGCGGACGGGCTTGCCGCCTAACGCGGATTTTACCGCATCGAGCGCTAAAACGGCAGCCTCAATTTCCAGATTCTGCGCATCCCTGGCCACCGTGACATCCCCGCGCTTTTTGCCGTTGACCTGAACCACCAGCGTCACCGTGTCTTCAACCAGCAAATCGCGTTCGATTTGGGGCCAATCGGCTTCCGAAATCAGACCCGGCTGGCCGAGCACCGTCCAGCACTCCTCGGCCAAATGCGGCATCATGGGCGCGAACAGTTGAACCAGGATGACCGCGGCCTCGCGCACGGCCCATTTCAAATCGGTTGAGGGCGTTTCCGGTCGCCCCAAGGCGTCGCTCAGCGCATTGGCGAATTCCCTGATATGGGCGAGGCAGACATTGAAATGCAGCCGTTCGATGCCGGTAGAAACCTTGTCGAGCGCGCCGTGGGCCGCCTTGCGGAGCGCCAGCGCGTCGGGACCGAAGGATGCCGGCCGTGCGGCGGGTGCGGTCTTGGCGATGTCGGCCGATTCGTTCACCAGCCGCCATAGCCGCTGCACGAAACGCGAGGCGCCCTGTACCCGCTCGTCGCTCCAGATCACGTCGCGGTCGGGCGGTGAGTCAGACAGCATGAACCAGCGCGCGACGTCGGCGCCGTAAGTCGCGATGATGTCGTCCGGGTCGACGGTGTTGCGCTTCGACTTCGACATCTTCTCGATCGCGCCGATCGTGACTTCTTCGCCGCTCTCGATGAGCAATGCGCGCTTTCCGTTGGCGCCGGTCTCGATCGTCACTTCGGCCGGCGTGACATAGCTGCCATCGGCTTTTTGATAGGTCTCGTGCACCACCATTCCTTGCGTGAACATGCCGGCGAACGGCTCGTCCATGCCGATATGGCCGGTCGCTCGCATCGCGCGGATGAAGAAACGGCTATAGAGCAGATGCAGGATCGCGTGCTCGACGCCGCCGATATATTGGTCGACCGGCATCATCCGGTTGACGACGTCGGGCGTGGTCGGCGCGTTTTCGTTCCACGGATCGGTGAAGCGCGCAAAATACCAGGACGAATCGACAAACGTGTCCATGGTGTCGGTTTCACGCTGTGCCTTGGCCCCGCATTTCGGGCAGGCGACATGCTTCCAGGTCGGGTGATGGTCGAGCGCGTTGCCGGGCCGGTCGAAGGTCGCATCTTCCGGGAGCGTCACCGGGAGATCTTTGTCGGGCACCGGCACCACATCGCATTTTTCGCAATGGATCACCGGGATCGGGCAGCCCCAATAGCGCTGCCGCGAGATGCCCCAGTCGCGCAGGCGAAAGTTCACCTGCCGCTCGCCGATGGGCGTGTTACCCCGCATCTCCGTCTCGAGCCGCTTTGCGATTTCTTCCTTGGCTTGCTCGATGGTCATGCCGTCGAGGAAACGCGAATTGATCATGCGGCCATCGCCGTCATAGGCGGTGTCGGTAATGACAAAGGTTTTGGGATCGACATCGGGCGGGCACACCACCGGCGTATTTCCGAGCCCGTATTTATTGACGAAATCGAGGTCGCGCTGGTCGTGTGCGGGGCAACCGAAGATCGCGCCGGTGCCGTATTCCATCAGCACGAAGTTCGCGACATAGACCGGCAGCTTCCAGTTCGGATCGAACGGGTGGATCGCCTTGATGCCGGTATCGAAACCCAGCTTCTCCTGGGTGTCGATGATTTCCTGTGCGGTGCCGTGACGTTTCGCCTCGGCGATGAACGCCGCAAGCTCAGGATTTTTCGCAGCCGCGGCCTGGGCCAGCGGATGGTCCGGCGCGATCGCCAAGAATTTTGCGCCGAACAGCGTGTCGTGGCGCGTGGTGAAAATCTTCAGCTCGGCTTCGCCATTGGGCGCGGAACCCGCAGGCAAGGTTTTGGGATCGAGCGCGAAGCGGACCAGCAACCCTTCCGAGCGGCCGATCCAGTTGCGCTGCATCAGCCGCACTTTGTCCGGCCAGCGGTCGAGCGTATCGAGCGCGTCGAGCAGTTCCTGCGAGTATTTGGTGATCTTGAAGACCCACTGGTTCATCTCGCGCTGCTCGACGATGGCGCCGGAGCGCCAGCCGCGGCCGTCGATCACCTGCTCGTTGGCGAGCACGGTCATGTCGACCGGATCCCAGTTGATCTTGCGCTTCTCGCGCTCGGCCAGGCCGGCACGCAGAAAATCCAAGAACATCTTCTGCTGATGCTTGTAATAAGAGGGATCGCAGGTTGCGAACTCTCTCGACCAGTCGAGCGACAGCCCGATCGAGCGCAACTGCTTCCTCATGGCGGCGATGTTGTCGTAGGTCCAGGCCTTGGGCGCGACCTTGCGCTCGATTGCGGCGTTCTCCGCCGGCAACCCGAACGCGTCCCAGCCCATCGGGTGCAGCACATTAAGACCCTTGGCGCGCATGTAGCGTGCGAGCACGTCGCCGAGCGTATAATTCCGGACATGTCCGATATGGATGCGCCCGGACGGATAGGGGAACATCTCGAGCACGTAATATTTCGGCCGCGGATCGTCGTTTTTGGAGGCGAAGATCGCCTTTTCATCCCACTGGCGTTGCCAGCGCGGCTCGGATTCGCGGGCGTTGTAGCGTTCGGAGGTCATGGAATCGCAAGGATTTTCGAAGATTCGCGCCAATCAAAGGGCGGGCGGACTAGGCCATAAAAGCACCAGCGGGGTCAACGGCTTGGAAGGTCGCGCCGCCATCCTTCGCCAGCATGCCCGTGACAATCCGGGGGTGAGGGATTGAGGCGGGGTTAAGAATTCCGTGGGATATTGCCTGCGAAACAAGCACCATTGACCCGACTGAAAGTCATCTCCCGCAGTGACGGTCGCCGCATTCGACACGCTTGACTACGACTACACAGCCTCCGTCGCGGAAACGGCGATGCGGCTGATGGGCGAGCAGCGCGTGCCGCCGACCCCCAATAATTTCCATGTCTGGTTCAAATATTGTCTCGGCTCGTCTCCGGAGCTCAAGCGCACGATCGACATCCTGATCGGCAACAGGCGCAAATTCGACGCAGCCACCAATCATGACCTGTTCGCGACCTACGCCGGGTCGCAAATTGTCGCCGAAGAGGCCGTCCTCAATAACGCCTCGGATCACCTTCATTCGGTAATGACCTCTGCCAGGCAATTCCTCACGACTGCCATCGCCGACAACCGCACGCAAATGGAGGCGATCAGCGATGTCACTGAGCGGACCGAGGCCGGCTTTGATCCAAGATCGCTGGTCGAGAGTTTGATGAGCGAGCTGGCAAAGGCGGCGGCGCGCGCGGCCAAGTTGGAAGTTGGTTTCGACGAGAAAACCCGGGAGCTCGATGCGATCCGCGACTCGCTGAATAAATCAGAGGAGCGTGCCAAGACCGATATCCTCACCGGCCTGCCCAATCGCCGTGCGCTCGACGAGTTCTTTCGCAAGGCCCAGATCGCGGCGATGGAAAACGGAGAACCGCTCAGTATCCTCCTCATCGACATCGACCACTTCAAGCAGTTCAACGACAATTTCGGCCACGCGGTCGGCGATCAGGTGCTTCGCCTGGTGGCGAAGGCCTTGCGCGACCGCGTGAGGGACATCGATCTTCCCGCTCGCTATGGCGGCGAAGAGCTGATCGCCGTCCTTCCGGGCGCCAATCTTGCCATCTGCACGGCGGTGGCCGAACGCATTCGCCGTTCGATGGCGGAATGCCAGATCACGCGCCGTTCGACCGGCGAAATTCTTCCCGGCATCACGGTTTCGATCGGGGTCGGACAGTTTCAGTTTGGCGAGGCGATGGCCGACCTGATCGATCGTTGCGATCGCGCGCTTTATCTTGCCAAGAAGAGCGGGCGCAACCGGGTCGTGAGCGAGAACGAGCTCAATCAAGAGATGGCGGGTTAGCTCGCCATTGCGACATCGCCGCCGGCGTCCGTGGCCCGCACAAAACCATGTTCGACCACGGTGTTGCGGCCGCGATGTTTGGCGGCGTAAAGCGCCGCATCCGCCGCTTCGATCAGATCGCCCGGCTGCAAGCCGTCGCTCGGGCGCGTAGCGGCAACGCCGACACTGACGGTGACGGTCTCATAGCTCGAGGTGCAGTGGGGCATGGCTAGTCCCTGGACGGCCGTGCGCACGGCCTCGCCGATCTCGACCGCACGGTCCGATGCAGTGTTCGGCAGCAGCAGGCAAAATTCCTCGCCGCCGTAACGGCCGGCAAAGCCCATGGTCTCGGCGGCGATTTCGGACAGCGCTTCGCCGAGCCGTGCAAGGCAGGCGTCGCCTTCGGGGTGGCCATAGGTGTCGTTGTATAGCTTGAAGTGATCGACGTCGATCATCAGCAGCGACAGCTCGCAGTCATATTGCTGGGCCTTCATCCATTCGAACTCGAGCCGGCTCTGGAAGCCGCGGCGATTGGCGAGGCCGGACAGCATGTCGATCGATGCCATCACGGTGAGGCGGTCGTTGCTGGCAACCAGCTCGCGCTCACGCTGGCCAAGTTGCGCCGCCATGGCGTTGAGGGCGCGGGCCAACGGTACGAATTCGGCCGGCAACCGGCCGCGCGGTGCACGTGCCGACCAGTCGCCCTGGCCGAAGCGCTTCGCCGTCGCTGCCATCATCTCGATCGGCGCGATGATCAGCTTCTCGGCGGCGATCAGAGCGCCGAGCAGCACGAACAGGCTGACGAAGCCGAGTTGAAAATAGGCGGTACGAATGTCGCGATTGATCGCGGTGGATACCCTAGCTTCGTCGATGCTGACGATGAGCCGCGAATCGGTGCCGGCAATACGCACGATATCGACGGTGCGCTTTGATCCGTCAGCGGCGACGAACGAACGCGATCCCTCCGCCTGGTCCGAACCGACAGCCGCGTCGGCAATGGCCGACAACAGCGGTATCGTGTCGAGCGGGCGGCCGATCATGCTGGCTTGATCCGCCGGCGCTGCCAGCACGGTTCCGGTGCTGTCGACCAGCACCGCCGAAATGCCGGGGCGGCCGCCGAGATTGCTCATGATCTTCGACATCCAGTCGGGATTGACGGTTGCAACGATCAAGGCGTCTTCGCCGGCGGCGATGGCGGAGACCGGATAGGCCGCCACCACGATTGGCTGGTTATTGGATTTGGCGAACAGGAAGTCGCTGAAAACAAAATCACCCGTCTCCTGCGCCTTCTTGAAATAGGCGCGGTCGCTCAGATCGATGCCAACCAGAATATTGAGTGTCGAGCATTGGATCCGTCCGTCCTTGCCGACGATCGAAAGGCTGCGAATCCACGGCAGATTGGCCGGGACGCTGGCGCGCAGGAGGTCGCAGCTGCGACCGACACCGCCGGCCGAGGCGCGGATATAGGCGGCGGACTTCAATAACGTCTCGACCGACGAAATTACTTCCTGTTGCGCATCGGCGCTGTGTTTTGCAAGATTGGCGAATTCAGCGGATGCAAGCTCAACCTGCCTGGAGCGGGTGTCCTCAAGCGAACGGGCGCGTTCCAGCATCAAGGGCGTCACCAGAATCAGCGCCAGCAACGCAAGCCGCGCGCGGATTCCGAGAAGCTGCTTGAGTTTCGCTTTCTTGCGGTTGAAACTGACGCTGGACATCCGAGTTCCCCGACCCCGGCGCGCAGGCTAGAGGCAAGGGTTCAAGAAGCCTTTCCCGAACTCGGTAAACTTAGAGCTACTCCGGTAAACCCACGATCGTCAGGTGACATGACGTCCGAGGATCCCACCATCATAACGTCCCGTTTACCAAGCCCGCTCGCTACCGTGGAGCAGGAGATCGCGCGTGCCTGCGAGCAAGCGCGCCGCGATCGCGCGTCGGTTGAATTGATTGCCGTGTCGAAAACTTTCGGAGCCGAGGCGATCACACCTATTATCGAGGCCGGACAGTGCGTTTTCGGTGAAAATCGGGTGCAGGAAGCCAAGGCCAAGTGGCCAGCGTTAATATCGTCTTACCCGGGGATCACGCTGCATCTGATCGGGCCCCTGCAATCCAACAAGGCGAAAGAGGCCGTCGCGCTGTTCGACGCCATCCACTCGGTCGACCGCGGGAGTATTTGCCAAGCATTAGCCAAGGAAATCGAATCCCAGCAAAAGCGGCCCGAATTATTCGTCCAGGTCAATACCGGCGAGGAACCGCAAAAGGCGGGCGTGGCGCCGACCGAGGCCGACGACTTCATCAAGCGCTGCCGCGAAACCTACGGCCTGAGGGTTTCCGGCCTGATGTGCATTCCACCGGTCGACGACGCGCCGGCGCCGCATTTTGCGCTCACGGCCAAAATCGCCGCGCGCAACGGACTAAAAAAACTGTCGATGGGCATGAGTGCTGATTTCGCGATCGCGATTCAATTCGGCGCCACCCATGTCCGCGTTGGCTCGGCGATTTTTGGGCATCGCTCAGTTACCCCGCCCTGAACGCAATTCGCGCTTCATCCGATCACGATCCTGGTGTGCCGCCCGAGCCGTTGCAACAAATGCAGCATCGCAGATTTCGTCATCGAGACGCAGCCGGCGGTCGGCTCGAAATTGTCGCGCGCCAGGTGCAGGAACACCGCGCTGCCGCGCCCTGTGATGCGCGGGCTGGAATTGTGATCGATCTCGACGATGAAATCGTAGAGATGGTCCGCGCGCCTCAAGCGGTCGCCGCCGTGGTCGCGGTCGAGCCGCACCGGCTTGTTGTAATGCCTGTCGCTCGGATCCTCGCACCACGCGTCTTCGGGCGCGATGGGCCGGACCGGCAGGAAGGTGCGCGGTTGCGGATGGCGGTCGGCGCGCCACCACAATTGGCGCGGGTGAAATATGCCCTTCGGCGTCCCGCCGTCACCCTCGCGCTTGTTGGCCCGGATGCCGCCACGGCCGAGCGCCACCGGGATGGTCCGCCCGCCCGCCGTTAGCCAGCCCCGTCGCGGGTTGCCCGCGGCGGCGCGAATCGTGATCGACGCAAGTGGCCGGTCGCGCGAAATTTTGTCGTAATCGATTGGAATAAAACGTCTTTTCATAGACTCTTTGGGTTCATCGACAGCCCCGTCCGGTCACCTTTGTTCATTACAGGACATTCATCCAAACAGCTGGAAATTCTGGAGTAGAGTGCGTTGCGGTTGGAGAATCGGTAACAGCCGCTTGAGAATCGGTAACAGACCACTACTTCAAGACGAATCGACACCAGACGACCCCTGACGTTGCCAAGCCGGGCCAAAGGCGCTGCCGCTGGCCTCCGTCACCCCAAGAGGATTGTACCCATGGCCAATGCCCGCAAGATCTTGATCGTGGATGACGATACTGATCTGCGCGATACGTTGGTGGAGCAATTGTCGCTGCACGACGAGTTCGAAGCTTCCGCGGTCGACACCGGCGCCAAAGGCGCCAGTGCCGCCAAGGCCAATTCCCCTGATCTCGTGCTGATGGATGTCGGATTGCCCGATACTGACGGCCGCGAAGTCGTGCGCTCGTTGCGCAAGGGCGGCTTCAAGGCGCCGATCATCATGCTGACCGGGCACGATACCGATTCGGACACCATCCTGGGGCTCGAATCCGGCGCCAACGACTACGTCGCCAAGCCATTTCGGTTCGCGGTGCTGCTGGCGCGCATCCGGGCTCAGCTTCGCCAGCACGAAGCCAGCGAAGATGCGGTGTTTTCGGTCGGGCCCTATAGTTTCCGGCCCGGTTCCAAGATGCTGACCGGGCCCAATGCGCGCAAGGTGCGGCTGACCGAGAAAGAAACCGCAATCCTGCGCTTCCTTTACCGGGCGGGCCAAACGCCGGTGTCGCGGGAGACGCTGCTGCAGGAAGTCTGGGGCTATAATTCGGGCGTCACCACCCACACCCTGGAAACCCACATTTACCGATTGCGCCAGAAGATCGAGAAAGATGCCGCCAATCCTGAAATCCTGGTGACGGAAGCCGGTGGCTACAAGCTGGTGCCGTGATGCGATTTTAAGAAGAGCGTTTCGAAACGATTTGCCTTTCTCGGCCACTGATTCTGAATGTCGATCGAAGATGATGTCACCCTGTTGGAGCGCGTCCCGACACTGCGGCTGTTGGGAACGGACGCGCTGCGCATGCTGGCGATCGGTTCGGAGCAGCGCGCGGTCGCGCGCGGCGCGATGCTGTTCAAGGCTGGCGATGAAGCGGACGCGGGATTTGTCGTTCAGCGCGGCGCGTTCCGGATCGAGAATGGCGCCGGCGCCGAGACCATCGCGGGCCCAGGCGCGCTGATCGGCGAGCTCGCGCTGATCGTGGCGATGGCGCGGCCATCGAGTGCGATCGCGCTGGAACAATCCTCGGTCATCCGGGTCGCGCGCAGCCTGTTTCAGCGCGTGCTGGAAAACGACCCCGCCGCCGCGCGAAGATTGCGCGACGCCTTCGCCAGCCGCTCCAGCCAGATTGCGAGCGATATCTTGATGGCGGGCGCCAAGCTCAGCATTTGAAGTCATTACACGCTTCCCAGTCACACTTCCCAATCATAACTCCAATGTCACGGTCACCGGGACGTGGTCCGAGGGCTGTCGCCAGCCGCGCGCCTCGCGCAGGATCTTGAAATCGCTAACGGTATCTTTGAGCGCGCGCGACACCCAGATGTGATCAAGCCGGCGGCCGCGATTGCCGACAGTCCAGTCGGCGGCACGATAGCTCCACCAGGTATAAGCCTTCTCTGAAAGCGGAATCCGTTCGCGGGCGACGTCAAACCACTCGCCATGGGCCTGAGCCGCCAGAAGCTTTTCGCATTCCACCGGAGTATGAGAGACGACTTTCAGCAATTGCGTGTGCGACCACACATCGTTCTCATGCGGCGCCACATTGAGATCGCCGACGAGGATGTGGCGATCGTCGCCGCGCGGGTGCAAGGGCTCGCAGGCTTTCATCTCGTCGAGCAATTGCAGCTTGTGCTCGAACTTCGGATTGAGCGTGGGATCGGGAATATCGCCGCCGGCGGGAACGTAGAAATTATGCACGACCAGCGGTCGCGAGAGCTGCGCTTTTTCGCCGAACGCAACCGAGATGTGGCGCGAATCGATCTTCTCGCAGAACGTGCGGATATCCGTGGTCTCGAACGGCAGTCGCGAAATGATCGCGACGCCGTGGTAGCCCTTCTGCCCGTTCAGCGCGACGTGCGCATAGCCGAGGCGCTTGAGACGCTTCAAGGGGAACGCGTCGTCGATGCATTTCGTTTCCTGCAGGCAAAGCACATCCGGCCTTGCGGCCTTGATGAATTTGGCCACGAGATCGATGCGCAGTCGCACCGAATTGATATTCCAGGTTGTCAGAGACAGGCGGATGCGGCTAACCCGGCGGGGTCGCGTAATTGGTGAAGTCGATCTTGAACAGGCTTGGATCGACCTTCTTCGACGAATCCAGGTTGTAGACCGCGACCGTGGTGTCATAGCCTTGCGGATCGGTCACGGTCCATTGCTTGAGCTGGCCGTCCTTGGCGCCGATCATCAGCATCAACCGGCTGGTGCCGATCAGCGCCTGCTTCTCCTCAATGGTGACGCTGATGAAGAGATCATCAGCCGTCACGTTGACCACATTGGTGTCCTTGAGCAGATCGATGCGGTCCGAGAGCAGGAATCGCAACGGCGTCTGCGACAGCGGATAGATGTCCTGGGTTGCGAGCTTGCGGTCGCGCACGGCGAGCGATGATCCGTCGGCGATGATGTCGATCGGGTTTGGCGGTTCATATTCGAAGCGAACCTTGCCCGGCTTCTGGATATAGAAATCACCTTTGGTCTTGCTGCCGTCGGGCCCGACCTGGACGAAATTCCCGACCAGCGTCTGCAGCGACGACAGATAAGAACTCACCTTGGCGGCTTGCGCCTTCTGATTGGCATCGAAGGTCGCAAAAATATTGGCCGGCAGGTTGCGATGCGGATCGGGAATCACGGGATTGGGCGGCGCCGCCGCCGTGGCCCCCGTGGTCACCGGGCCCTTCGGCCCGTCCGAGGCGCTCATCTGCACGCCGTCGCGCCCCTTCGGCGCCGGTTTTGGCACCGGAACAGTTTGCGCGCCGGAACGCGCGGCAATGCCGGTTATCAGGGTCGCCGCCAGCAACATCGCCGCCATGGATGTGCCACGGGAAGCCTTTGGCCCGGTGATTCGGGTTTTTATATTTAAATTCAACGCGTCGTCCTGTTTCAGTTCGCGGCTATTTTAGCTTGGTTTGAGCCAAACCAGGTATGGTTTTTCCGTGATAGTATGAGGCGATATAAGGCCCTGCCCTCAGAAACCGCCCTCTTCCTCCTCGACCAGAATCTCGCGTTTGCCGGCGTGATTGGCCTGCCCGACAATACCCTCAAGTTCCATGCGCTCCATCAGCGAAGCGGCGCGGTTATAGCCGATTTGCAAGCGCCGCTGGATGTAGCTGGTCGAAGCCTTGCGGTCGCGTTTGACGATCGCCACCGCCTGCGCGAACAAATCGCTGCCGCCGCCACCCTCGCCGCCCATGCCGGTTGAATCGAACACCGCGCCGTCCTCGTCGGTCGGCTCTTCCGCGGTGACCGCTTCAAGATATTCGGGCTGGCCCTGCGTCTTCAAGTGGCGCACCACCTTCTCGACTTCTTCATCGGAGACAAACGGCCCGTGCACGCGGCTGATGCGCCCGCCGCCCGCCATATAGAGCATGTCGCCCTGACCGAGCAGTTGCTCGGCGCCCATCTCGCCGAGAATCGTGCGGCTGTCGATTTTCGAGGTGACCTGGAACGAGATGCGGGTCGGGAAATTCGCCTTGATGGTGCCGGTGATGACGTCGACCGATGGTCTTTGGGTCGCGAGAATCACATGCAGGCCGGCAGCGCGCGCCATTTGCGCCAGCCGCTGCACCGCGCCTTCGATGTCCTTGCCGGCGACCATCATC
>VAZV01000057.1 GCA_005884765.1 Alphaproteobacteria bacterium | reverse complement strand
GCCAGATGCAGCTCGCCGTCGATCAACACGCTGCATGCGCCGCAACCGCCCTGGCCGCAGCCGAATTTGGGCGTCATGTCGCCGATCAGTTCGCGCAAGGTGACCAGCAGGCTGGTGCCGCCGTCGACGAAGATCGCGACCTCGCGTCCGTTGTGTAGAAATTGTAAGGCACTCTTCGACATGGCAGTCCTATTCCTGACCGGCCAGCAGGCGGCGGAGATGAACGCCAACGATTTCGCGTCGGTACCAGGCACTGGCGAGCGCATTGTCGGTCGGCGAGGTGCCCTCGGTCGCCGCCGCGGCGGCGGCGCTGATCGTCGCGGCATCGAGCGGGCGCCCTTCAAGTGCGCGCTCGGCGGACTTTGCCCGAACCTGCGCCGGCGCCATCGAGCCCAGCGCGATGCGTGCCCCAACAATCCGTCCGCCACTCGTCGGTAGGTAGGCAGCGAGAGTAATGACGGACCCGCCCTTTGGCTTGATGCGCGCAATCTTGCGATAGCGAAACGCATCCGCACTCGCTGGCTTCTGGCAGGAGACGGAAAGCACAAGGCCCGCCTGCCGCTCTCGGGACTGCAGAAATTCCTCGATCCCCACCTCGCGCGCGCCGAGACCGCTCTGCACGGCGACGGTGGCATCAAGCGCGAGCAGCGCGACCGTGAAATCGCCATAGGGACTGGAGGCGAAGAGGTTACCGCCAACGGTGCCCATGTTGCGAACGGCCGGCCCTCCGATCGAGCGGGCAGGCGCGTGCAGGAAGGCAAGCTCCCGTTCGGCGATAATCTTCGCGAAGGTGACGCCGGCGCCGATCCTGACGCGCGCGCCCGCAGCGTCGATGCGCGTCAATGCGTGGTCGCTTGCGCGCACAATGGTCGAGATCGCGATGTCGCCTTCGTTCAGCGCCCGCATCACAAGCGTACCACCGCCTAGATAACGGGCGGCGCGGTCGGACGACAAGGCGGCCGCTGCCTCGCCAGAGGTGGCAAATGTCTTCACCGTGACCGGCATGATCTTGCTCCCGCCGTCATGCGGCCTCCTTGAGATAGCGGCGGATGGCCTCGAAGCCGCCTTGATAGATCTGTTCCGCAACCATTTGCGTGATGCTGTCCCGGTCCTCGGGCCTGGTAGTAAATCGCGATTCCCAGTGCCAGAAGGTGCGATCGCCGTCCGTTACCGGGAGCAGGCGGACATGCGCCACGTAGTTGAACATCGGGATCGGCGTATCGAGTAGGCAATAGCTGAAGGTCTGTTCGAGATCGGAAAGCGCGAGCAATTGTTCGCGCAGCTCCGAGCCGTCCTTCAGCTTGAAGCGGCGGACGCAACCGATCTTGTCGGCCGGCTGCGCCCGCTCGATCATGCTGGTTGCAACCGCCGGATGCCAGCGATCATGGCCGTTGAAATCGCGCAACACGTCCCAGACGGCGCCGGTCGGCGCATCGAGGATCGTGCTCTTGACGATGTGCGGCACGCTAACCTCCAAACGCCCGCTTGAGTGCATCAAATCCACCCTGGAACACGCCACTCCCGATGTTGTTGACGAGTTCGGTCTCGCGCTCGGGTGCGCAATCGAACTCGGCGGTCCATTCGAGGAAGGTCTGATCGCCGTCGGTGACCGGAGTTAACCGCAGGGTGGCGACGTAGTTCTCGACCCCCATGGGCGATTCGAGGATCGAGTAGGTACAGAACATGTCATAATCGGACAGGCCGAGCAGTTTCTCGCGGATACGATCGCCGTTGCGCAGACGAAAGTCCCTGATGCATCCGATCTTATCCGATGGCTCACCGCCCTCGATGCGGCTCTCTGCAATGGCGGGATGCCAGTTCGGCAAGCCGTTAAAGTCCCGCACGCGCACCCAGACGCGGTCGTTGCGGGCATTGACGACGGTAGACACATAGACCCGGGCCATGGCGTGTTCTCAACCCTTCTTCCGCGGCCCACGCTCCGTGGGCGTCTCGCCTGAAGCGGGAGCCGCAGGAGGCGAGGCAGGCTTCGTGTCGCCGCCCCTGCGCGTGGCTGAATCCTTGATGCCCTGCATGTCGCGCGCCTCACGGATGAGGCCGGGCATTTTGGCAAGGCTTCCGCCCTCGACGCCGATATCCGACAGGATCGAGTCGATCAGCGGCGCCTGCACGCGGTAGCGCAGCGCCGAGTCGATCACTTCGTCGGTGGCGCTGCGGCCGCCATTACCGCCCCCGTTGCCGTTGAGGCCGTCGACCTGCAGGATGCGGATGCCCTCGATCTTTTCCATCGGCTTGACGCTCTCGCGCACGATGCCCTCGATGCGGTCGAGCAGCTTTCTGCGGAACAACGAATAACGCGCCTGGTCGGTGAGCACGTTCTCGGCTTCGTTGAGCAGCCGTTGCGCCTCGGCTTCGACGGTTGCGCGCACGCGCTCGGCTCCAGCGGCAATACGGGTCTCCTCGGCCTGCTTTTCGGCGAGCAGCACCTCGACTGTCTTACGACGCTTGGCGATCTCGCTTTCGCGCGCGGTTACGACCCGCTCAGTAGCCTCGGTCGCCCGCATCCGCGCGTCCTCCGCCGCCACCTTGGCCGCGGATTCCTCAAGCGACTTCTGATAGATGGCGATCGCCTTCTCCATCAATGCGGTTTCGACGTCCTTCTCGCGATTGACCTCGAGCTTGCGCAGGTCGCGCTCGCGTCCGATTCGAGCCTCGTCGAGACCGCGATCGGAGGCAATACGGGCGCGCTCGACCTCCTCGCGGGAAGCGATCTCGGCCTCCTGCAGCGATTGGACGCGGGCGATTTCGAGCTGCTCGGTGGCGCGACGGCGCTGCAGTCTTGCGGCGTCCAGCGCCTGCTCGCGCGAAACATCGGTCGTCTCGACCTCCTTGCGTGCATTGATCTCTGCCTCCTTGACCTGACGGTCCGCGTCGATGCGCTCGGACCGCTTGGCGGCGAGCGCGATCACGCGATCCTCGTCGGCGAGCTCGACTGCCTTCTTCTGCTCAATGTTGAGTACCTCGCGCGTCTTCGAGGAACCGATTCGCTCCGATTCGAGCACCAGCTCCACGCCGATGCGGCGTCGTTCGATCGCGTCTCGACGCTTGAGCTCGGCGGCCTCGATCGCTTCGGTACGTTCGATCTCGAGTCCTCTGGTTTCTTTTTCCGCACGGATGCGCTGAGCAGCCACCGTTTTCTCCTGGGCAATGCGCGCCGCCTCGATCACCTCGCGTGAGGCGATGTCGGCCTCCTCGACGGCGCGGTTGCGCGCGATCTCGAGCGAGCGAATGCGTTCTTCCTGCGCGATGCGTGTTGCTTCGGTCGTTTCGCGCGCGGCGATGCCCGCGACCTCCAGGGTCTGGTTGCGTTCGATTTCGAGCTTCCGCGTCGTGAGCTCGGCGCCGATGCGTTCGGCCGCAAGTGTGCGTTCGCGCGCGATCCGCGCAGCTTCCACGGCCTTCTGTGCGTCGATTTCAGCCTCCTGGATGGTGCGCACCTGCTGGATCTCCAGCCCGCGAGTGCGCTCATCGGAAGCGATGCGTTCGACATTGACGGTGGTGGTTTGGGCGATGCGGGCCCTTTCGGTCGCCTCTCGCGCCGCGATCTCGGCTTCCTCGACCGCTCGCGTTCGCTCGATCTCGCGTCGGCGGGTCTCTCCCTCGTTCGCGATGCGTGCATCGGTCACGGAGCGATCCTGCTGAATACGCGCCTTCTCGATTGCCTCGCGTGCCGCGATCTCGGCTTCTTCCACTGTCCTCATGCGCTCGATGTCGCGCTGGCGCACCTCGCGTTCCGACGCGATCCGTGCAGTATCAACCGAGCGCTGATTGGAAATCCTGGCTTTTTCGATCTCCTCGCGGGCGAGAAGTTCCTTTTCCTCGACTGCCCGGGTTCGCTCGATCTCCCTCTGCCGGGTTTCCCGCTCGGAGGCGATACGCGCTTCGGCGATCGCCTGCTCGTTGGCAATACGGGCCTTCTCGATGGTTTCACGAGCGGCAATCTGCGCCTGTTCGGCCTCGGTCTCGCGCAACGCGCGCTCGCGCGCTACCTCCGTGCGCTGCAGGGCGCGACGCATCTCGATATCGCGCTCCTGCTCGAGCCGGGCGGTCTCGCTCTCGCGCTCGATCTCGAGCGCCTGCCGCTCGGCCTCGAGGTTGCGCGAGCGGATCTTGATCATCGAATCCTGCTCGATGTCGTTGCGCAGTTTCCGCCTTGCCTCGATATCCTCCATAAGGCGAGTCAGACCTTCTGCGTCGAAGCGGTTGGACGGATTGAAATATTCAAGGTCGGTCTGGTCGAGATCGGTGATCGCGACAGATTCGAGCTCAAGCCCGTTCTGGGCGAGCGCCTCGGCGGCCGCGGCTTTCACCCGCGCGACGTACTCGCCACGCTGCTCATGCATTTGCTCCATAGTCATTTCCGAAGCGACGGAACGGACGGCGGAGACAAACTTGCCAGACAGCAGGGCGTGCAGTTGCGCGGGCTCGAGAGTACGACGTCCGAGCGTCGCGGCCGCTATCGAAACGGCTTCGCGTATCGGCTGCACACGAACATAGAAGTCGGCCTCGATGTCGACGCGCATGCGGTCGCGGGTGATGACGGCGTCCTGCTTGGAACGCACTATCCCCATCGGCAACACATTCATGTTGACGGGCGTGTAGTCGTGAATGAAGGGCAGCACGAAGGCGCCGCCATTGATCACGACGCGCTCGCCGAGGAAGCCGGTACGTACGAAAGAGACTTCCTTCGACGAACGGTGGTAGAGCCAGTTCACGATGTAGACGCCAATGACGATCCCGATGATCGCGACAATCAGCCAGAGAATTAATTCGCCAACGAGAATCCCTGACATCTTCCTTCTCCCTTGGTCCGGCGATCACCGAGCGCCGATCGCCTTGAATTTGCGAACCTGATCTGTAAGCGCGCGCTCCACGGGCAGGCGCTCCATCGAGGATGCGCCGTAGAAGCCGTGGCAACGACGGGTATTCTTCATGATGAAATCGGCATCCGCGGGGTCGGCGATCGGGCCGCCATGCGCGAGAACCAGGATGTCGGGATTGACGCTGAGTGCCGCAGTCGCCCAGGTGTCGATGAGCTTGGGACAGTCCGCGAGCTTTGGTGCGGTTTGCGCGCCAATTGATCCGCCGGTGGTGAGACCGAGGTGACAGACGATGATGTCGGCACCGGCGATGGCCATCGCCGCCGCTTCCTTCTCGCTGAAGACATAGGGGGTTGTCAGCATGTCCTTTTCATGTGCCTGGGAGATCATCTCGATCTCCAGCGCATAGGACATGCCGGTCTCCTCGAGATTGGCACGGAATATCCCGTCGATCAGCCCGACAGTCGGAAAGTTTTGTACGCCCGCGAAGCCGAGCACTTTCAACTGATCGAGGAACAGGTCCATGTCACGGAAGGGATCGGTCCCGTTGACGCCGGCAAGCACCGGCGTCTTGGTGACGACGGGGAGCACTTCGCCAGCCATCTCCAGCACGATCGCGTTGGCATCACCATACGGCATCAAGCCGGCGAGCGAGCCGCGGCCAGCCATGCGGTAGCGGCCGGAGTTGTAGATGACGATCAGGTCGACGCCGCCTGCCTCTTCGCATTTGGCGGACAGGCCGGTGCCGGCGCCGCCGCCAACGATCGGCTCGCCCTTCGCGGCCATGTCGCGAAATTTTTTCAGCAGCGCCGATCGTTCAAACCTGGTCATGGGTCACCTCGCCACTCTCCGACGCCCTCCAGCGCGCCCGAGCATTGAGCGGAACGCGTTGACAACCGTGGAGGCGAACTCGGGTTCGTTGATATTCTTATTGACGCGGATGAGCTGGCGGTCGCCGGTTTGACGTAGCGTTCGCTCCAGCGCGCGGAACAGCGCCGCATCGGCTTCCGGATCCCAGAAGGCTTGACCGGGTGCATCGAGTGCGGAGACCCCGCCCTCCGGCAGAAAGAAGCGTACCGGGCCATCCATTTGGTTGAGCCGTTCGCCGATCCATCGACCCATGCGCTCGTTCTCCTCCGGCGTGGTCCGCATCAAGGTGACCTGGGGATTGTGAACGTGAAACTTGCGCTGGCGATAGCGTTCAGGAATGGTCTCCGGCGCGCCGAAATTGACCATGTCGAGTGCGCCCGTCGAGCCCACATAGGGCACGCGGGTCCGAATTACTGCACCGAAGCGATCGTCGGTCGCCGGAAACACGCCGCCCATCATCAGATCGCACACCTCGGTCGTGGTGAGATCGATTACGGCAGCCATTTGTCCGGACTCGATCAGTTTTTCCATCGAGCGGCCGCCCACACCGGTGGCGTGGAAGATCAGACACTCGAACTCCTCGCGAAGATCGGCTGCGATCTTCTGTACGGCGGGAGTGGTCACGCCGAACATGGTGATGCCGATGGCTGGAAGGGTGATGCCCGAGTTGTGTTCCTTGGTTGCGCGCTCCAGGCGCGCCTTCACCATGCCGACCAGCGCATTGGCGCCGTTGCCAAGCACGGCGCGGGAGATCGAATTGAGGCCCTGCACGTCGACGACCGAATACATCATCGTAATATCGGCGGGCCCGACATAAGGACCGACGTCACCCGAGGCAACCGAGGAGATGATGAGTTTTGGGACGCCGACGGGGAGAGAGCGCATACCGGGCGCCGCCAGCGAGGCACCGCCCGATCCACCGGCCGAGATGATCCCTGCGACATTGCGTTGGCGGCGCAGCCAATTGGCGAAAGCCTCGGCCATTGCGGTGACGGCGGCGCCGCGGTCGGTGCTGAATACGGCCGAGCCGCCGCGTGCGTGGTTCAAGGCGATTTCCTGGGCCGAGACGTCGCACGTGGAAAGCTTGCCGCTTGTGGAAACATCGACAAGGCGCGTACGCAGGCCGCTCGCGGCAATGATGTCGCGGATGAAGCGCAACTCCGTGCCCTTGGTGTCGAGCGTCCCGACGACAAGCACGACGGGTGGTCCGGACGTCTGGGCAGCGCTCAGTTCGCGTCGTTGCCGCGGGGCCTCTTCAATGCGCGTGACTCCGGCCGAGAGCATGCGCGCGGTCGCTTCGATGCGCGCGATCGGCGCCGGCTGTGACCAGCGGGTCGGCAGCGCGGGGTTGGAGACATAAACGCGGACCGGCCCCTTGGCGCGCGCGGGCTGCGGCGCGCCCTTTGTCTCGGCTTCCTCGGGGCGGATTTCGGCGTCCGGTTCAATTTCGGCATGGAGTCCGACGCCCAGCAAACGCTGTTGCAGCTCACGGTCGGCGGACAGCCGCGCGGAGTCGATGACACGATTGATGCGACCGTTGACCATGACGGCCACATTGCGCGAGACCGCCGTCGCCACCCCGATGTTCTGCTCGATCACGAGCACGGAGATGTCGCCATCTTCGCCCAGCTGCACCAGCATCTCTTCGACCTGGGTGACGATGACCGGCGCAAGGCCCTCGGTCGGCTCGTCCATGATGAGAAGATGCGGATTGGTCAGCAGCGCGCGTGAGATCGCAAGCATTTGCTGCTCGCCGCCGGAGAGCTGAGCAGCTCCGTGGTTCTTGCGCTCGGCAAGGCGGGGAAAGGTTTCGTAGATGCGATCAATGGTCCAGGCACCCGTTCGTATGCCGGCGGCCAATTGCAAGTGCTCGGCAACGCTCAGTGAGCGCCATAGCCGGCGGCCTTGCGGAACATAGCCGAGACCGAGCCGGGCGATCCGTGCCGGACTGAGAGCCGTTATATCCTGGCCACGGACGCGCACTGAACCGCCGCTTGGCCGCACAAGGCCCATAATGGCTTTGCACAGCGTTGTCTTGCCCATGCCGTTGCGGCCGACCACGGAGAACACGCCTGCATCGAGGGTCAGGTGGACACCCTGCAGCGCATGCGAATGCCCATAATAGACGTCGAGGCCCCTGATTTCGAGGGCAGGCGCGGACCGTCGGACCTCACTCATGCCCGCCCCCGAGATAGAGTTCCTGGACCTCGGGATCGGATTCGATCTCCTGCGGCGGGCCTTCCTTGAAGATGCGGCCGTTGTGCATCATCGTGACGCTTTCAACGACCCGAAGCGCGACATCCATGTCGTGCTCGATGATGATGTATCCGATGTGCGCGGGAAGCGAAGTCAGGATCTCGATCAGTTCGCGCCGCTCGGTCGGGGAAAGTCCCGCCGCCGGTTCATCAAACAGGATAAAGCGTGGCGCTCCCGCGAGCGCGAGGGCAATCTCCAGCTGTCGCTGTTGTCCGTGAGCGAGTTGGGCGACGCGCTGCTCTTTCACCGATGCCAGGTGCACCGCTCGAACCAGCGTTTCCGCGGACTGCATCAGCGCGTCGTTTTGGCCTGGACGCAGGGGAGAGAAGCGTCCACGAGAGACGCCGCGGCAGGCGAGATAGACATTGTCCTGCACCGTGAGGCCCGGAAACAGTGCGGAAATCTGGTAGGTGCGGCGCAAGCCGCGCCGAATGCGCTCGTAGGGCGGAAAGTGAGTGATGTCCTCGCCGAAGAAGCGGATGGTGCCGGAAGACGGCAGAAAGTCGCCGGTAATGCAATTGAAGAGTGTGGTCTTTCCAGCGCCATTCGAGCCGAGCACCGCGCGCCGCTCGCCTGGTCGCACGGTAATTGTGACATCTGTGAGAGCTGCGAGCGCGCCAAACAATCGTGTCACGCCGCGAAGCTCGAGTGCCGTACCGGCGCCGACCACCGAAAGACGCTGTGCGACACTATCCATGACCCGGCGTTCCTTTCGCCTGCATTGCGCCGGACCGGTTGCGCCGCTGCCAGCGTTCCCACAGACCGATCATGCCATCGGAGGACCAGAACACGACGGCAAGGAAACCGAGGCCGATCAGCAGGCGGAAGCGGTTGCCGTCGAGCCCGATCTTCACCAGGAAGTCCAGCGCGAAGGTGCGCAGAATGACGAAGATGAGCGCGCCGATGAAAGGACCGACCGGTCGCGTGATGCCGCCGACGATAGCGATGATCAGGATGTCGATGCATCCCTCGACGCCCACCGAGCCGGGAGAAATCTGCCGGTAGTTCCAGACCTGGAGGATTCCGGCGAGAGAGGCGACGAAGGATGCGAACGCGTAGGCGGCGACGCGATGGGCGTTGACATTGAATCCGAGCGCGGCCATCCGGCGTGGATTGTCTCGTACGCCCTGTAGCGCAAGGCCGAACGGCGCACGCGAGAGATATTCGACAGCGAGATAACAGAGCGCGGCAACCGCAAGCACCACGTAGTAGAATGGAATGTCGGATCGCCAGTCAACATTCAGGAAATGCGGGGTCGCGATGTTGTTGATGCCGGTGTGGCCGTTGAAGATCACGTAGTTCTGGTTGGTGAAGAAGTAGAACGCCGCGGCGATGGCGAGCGTAATCATGATCGTGTAGATGCCGGCGGTACGAACCGCCAGCGCGCCGCCGAGCGTGCCGAAGATCGTCGCAAGGGCGAGCGCCATCGGCGTCGCGAGCCACCAGGGCCAGCCCATGCTGATATTGGGATGGCCGCTGACGCCAAAGATCGCGTACATGTAGCCCGCGAAGCCGGCGATGGTGAGCTGCATCAAGCTGACCATTCCGCCATAGCCTGCCAGGAACATCAGGCTGAGTGCGATGATCCCGAGGATCATGGTGGTGCCGAAGATCTCGATCAGGAAGAAGCCGTTCGCGATCAGCGGCATGATCAGGAGGATCAGTGCGACGATCCAGGCTGCTGGATTGTTGAGTTCAGGCCACGATCGTGCCGTCCAGCGCCGTGCCGCAGCGGCCGGCGAAGTCACCTGAACCTGGGCGGGGCTCGTTAATGACATGTCATCACCTCGCCAGCAGCCCTTGCGGCCGCAGTGCCAACACCAGCACCATGATGAGGAACGTCACGGCGATCGCGTACGTGGGGATGTAGACCGAGCCGAGCTGCTCGGCGAGGCCGATGATCAGCGCGCCCAGCGCCGCGCCCGGGATCGAGCCCATGCCGCCGACGATGACGACCACCAATGAGGCGAGCAGGAAGCGCGTGTCCTCGCCGTAGGAAATAGACTGGAAGGTGCCACCAACGACACCGGCGAAGCCTGCGAGGCCCGCGCCGAGCGCAAAGACGAGAACGAAGACGAGCTGAACCCGCACGCCGGTCGCGGCCAGGATGTCGCGATCATCAACGCCAGCGCGAATGATCATGCCGATCCGCGTCCGATTGAGCCCGAGCCACATGGCAACTCCAATCACCACGGAGGCAGCGAAGATCACAAGCCGCACAATGGGATATTGCAGATAGACGGGCTCGCCGGAGGATTTGACGGCGGTCGCCAGCGGCAGCTCGAGGGGGCCGATCAACCAGCGCGGCGTCTGGATCTGATAGAAGTCGCCGCCGAACGCCGATAGCATCAGGTCGGCGAACACGATTGATAACCCGATCGTCACCATCGTCTGGCGCAGCTCCTGACCCTCCATGCGGCGGAACACGGCGATTTGCAGGACAACACCGACCAGTGCCACGGCGATGAAGGCGACAATGAAGCTGAGAATCCACGAGCCGGTCCAAGTGCTGATGGCGTAGCCGACATATCCGCCGAACAGATAGAGCGAGCCGTGGGCCAGATTGACGTTGCGCATCAGCCCAAAGATCAGCGTGAATCCGCTGGCGACCAGGAAATAGAGGCCGCCGAGCGTGATGCCGTTGAAGACGGCGTTGAGGAAGACCTTCTTCCTGCCGAAGGCCTCTTCAAGGCCGGGCGGCCAGATCGCGAAAATGAGCCAGAGCAAAGATGCGATCGCGAGGATCGCCAGAAGTGCCCATGCCGGGTGGCGCTCGATGAATCGGGTCACGTCCGCAACCTCGCTGCCACGCGGGCGCCTCGGGGATGCCCCCACCGGAGCGCAGACCCAAAACAGGGCGCATGCCACACCATCGACGTGCATCCTCCCGCAGTCTCGCGACCGTCTTTTGGGTCGCGTTCGATGCATCCTAACGGGGACGGGAGGGGCGGATTTGATCGTCAGTATCTTTTATCGGTCTCAGCTGTACCCTCAGGGACGCAAGACCTTGGCTGCACGGCGGTAATCCGTGGGCGGCATCCCAACATTAGCCGCAAAAAAGCGGGTGAACGCGCTCTGCGATGAGAATCCGAGATCGTAGCCGATGCCGGCGACAGGTGCTTCGGTGGTGACGAGCGCGTCAAGGGCATTTTCCATGATGAGCGTGTTGAGATAGAGGTGGGGAGTAACGCCGGTCTGGGTGCGGAATAATCTGTAGAAATGGGGACGCGAAAGACCGGACTCGCGCGCGATCGAGTCCAGCTCAATCTCGGCGCCCGGGCTTTCCGACATCAGCCTGATACACTTGCGCACGCGAAAGTCGGTCACGGCTACCGTTGGGCGCGCCTCTCGTGGCGGCTCGGATTGCTGCCAGCTTTCAGCATGGCATGCGTCGATCAATTGTCTCAGTTCGCAGTCGAGGCTACTGAGCGACGGCGCTCCGCAGACCAAGGCTGCGGTTCGCCGGATCTGCTTATTGAGATGAGCCGTTCGCTTGAAATGCGTGCGGCCAAAGCGCAGGCCCAGCGCGCTCGCCGCATTCGGAGCAAACCATTCCGCATTGACATAGAGCACGAAGAAGATCGCGCCGTTCTCCAGATCCGTGGGCACGAAATTGTGCGGTTCCCAGGGATTCACCGCGACAATCGAATCCTCCTCAAGAAGCCAACGTTGGTCGCAAACGTCGATCTGCGCCGGCGTCCCGCCGACATGGAAGATCAGATGGCCTTCGCGATGCGCATGCACGTTGAAGGGGCGGTTCAATTGATAAACCGTCGCGCGTCCGAATCGGCCGTGGAAGACGGCGAGCGCCCGGCTCATGCCCTTCCTCCTGTTGGATGTTTTTTGCTTTTCAACTAGCGTTCAACATCCCAGAAAGGAAAGCAAGAGCGCTGCGCTCCTTCGTCTACCGACCGGCCTCGTGCGAGAATATGTCAGTACTTCTTACACTCCGGAACGGTCCGGCTCGGCAGACCGATCTTGGCGAATACCGCCTGGTCATAGCCAAGGGTCTGGTTCACATTTGGAATGACCTTGACGACCTTGCTGAACAACGCCCCTTTGCCGTCGTCCACGACCTCGGTCACGAAGTTCGTGCCGATCGCCTGCCGGTTGGAGTCAAGTTTGATCTTGCCGTTGGGTGCATCGAGCTCAAGCTTCGCCAATGCTTCTTTGAATTGGGCTTGATTGTTGGAGAGGTCGCCGTTGACCTGGCGTAGCCCGAGTATCAACGCCATCGTCGAGCCGTAGTAGTTGGTGGCGAGCAACGAGGGGCTCGGGAAGCGCTTTTCCGGCGGGAATGAGTCCTGATAGGCCTTCACGAACTTCTGCCAACCTGGATCTTCCCAGGTATCGGCCTGACCGCTGGCCGCGATCGTTCCGATCAGCGCGTTCTTCGCGCTACCTTTTGCCGATAGGATGGTCTGGTCGACCAAAATCGAGCCGCCCATCAGATGAGCTTTGCCGCCCGCCTGCTGATACTGATTCAGGAAGTTGACGGCGTCAGCGCCACCGAGACCGAGATAGATCGCATCGACATCGTCGGGCAACGCCGCAATGACGGAGGCGAAGTCCTTGGTGCCGAGCGGCACCCATTGCCGGGTGGTGACCTGTCCGCCGGCGGCGCAGAAATCGAGCACCAGCCCGAACACCTGCGTGTAGACGAACGAATAGTCCTCGCCGATCGTTGCGATCTTCTTGTAACCCTTGGTTTCGTATGCGTATTTGCCCAAGCCCACCTGCCATTGCGCGCCGTCCATGTTGTAGCGGAAGAAGTTCGGCGCGGGGTCGACATAGGTAGTCTCCTGCGCGCCGGACGCGGCATTGATGAACGTCAGCTCGGGGTGCGTCTTGGCAAAGTTCTTCACCGCGATGCCCTCGTCTCCAGAGAGCGGAGAAAGCAGGATCTGGACTTTGTCCTGTTCGATCAGCTTGCGCACGGCGCGAACCGCGGAGTCGGGCGTTGCGTCAGTCGAAGCGATCACGAATTCGAGCTCTTTGCCGCCGACCTTCTTGCCATAAGTGTTGAGCGCCGTCTGGAAGCCGCGGATGCCGTCCTCACCGAGCACCGTATAGGTCCCCTCGAGGGTCGCCGTGACGCCGACCTTGATTTTTTCTTGAGCGACTGCGGCGCCTGAAGCTAACAGGCTGCTCAGCGCGATCAGTCCTAAACTACCTTTCCACATTGCACTCCTCCCTGTGTCGACAAATCGTTTGCGCCCAATCGCGTTGCCGCGCGGATTGGCATTCGCAACCTGCGGATGATCGGGCGAAGGCTAACCGATGACTGGGACGGCGCGCGTACCCGCAGGCCGTGCGGCTTGACAGGCAGTCTCATTTTGCATGTTGCGTCGCAATGCGTCGGATATCCGCGTTGTGATCTGCATGGCCAAGAATCGAGGTCCGTCAACCGAGCTTGGAGCCATTCGTCGTAAGGTAGATCGAATAGAGGGACGTCGTTCCGCAAATGAACAAGCGGTTGAGCTTGGCACCACCGAAAGTCACGTTCGCGACCATTTCGGGAATAAGAATCTTGCCGATCAGCGCGCCGTCAACATCATAGCAATGGACGCCTTCCGCGGTGCTCGTCCAAATCCGGCCATTCCGATCGACGCGAAAGCCGTCGAACAAGCCCGCTGTGGACTCTGCGAAGATCTCACCACCAGATAGGTTTGCCCCATTTGAGTCGACCTCGAAGCGTCGAATGTGGCGCGGACCGTCCTCCTTGTGCGTCGCGCCCGTGTCGGCCACATAGAGGTATTTCTCATCGGGCGAGAAGGCGATGCCGTTTGGGCGGACCACGTCGGTGATGACCGCGGCAACCGCGCCTGACTTGGCATCGACTCGATATACATGGCAGCCCTCGATCTCCCGTTCGGCGCGATTCCCTTCGTAGTCGGTGTCGATGCCATAGGCAGGGTCGGTGAACCAGATGGAGTCGTCCGACTTCACCACGACGTCATTCGGAGAATTCAAGCGCCTTCCGTTGCACTTTTCCGCAATGACGGAAATCGAGCCGTCAATCTCGGTTCGGGTCACGCGGCGCGTGAGATGCTCGCATGTGACCAGTCGACCTTGATTGTCGACGGTGTTGCCGTTGGAATTATTGGAGCGCTCACGGAAGACCGAGACTTCGCCCGAAGGTTCGACGAACCGCATCATGCGATTGTTCGGAATGTCCGACCAGACGAGGTAGCGGCCTGCCGCGAACCAAGTCGGACCTTCGGCCCAGCGCGCGCCCGACCACAAGCGCTCGACGCGCACGTGAGCCGCGAAGCAAGACTTGAAGCGCGGATCGAGGACGACGATGTCCGTTCCCTCGACTTGACCATACCACATCGGAACCCCTGCCTTTCTGTGTCACCTGGCAAGCCCTTCTCCCGGAGTCCCGATTGAAGCGGATCACCGGGCCTACGCCTGCGTGTTCCTCGTGGTATCGCGATGTTCGCTATTTTGCTACTTTTGGATTTGATTTTCTATTCGTTGCTTTTTCATTCGCCTTGTGCGTGTCGCACTTTGCGTGCCATGCTAGTCCGCTAAGAGCACGGGAAGCCGAATTCCCGGCAACTGTTCAGGGTCGGAAAAACGGAACACTCAGGGAGAAGAGCTATGAACTGGACGCTTCGTGTTGCGGGGTTTGCTTGCGCCAGCCTCCTGTTATCCTCGGTCAGCGCTGGGGCAGGCCCCAAGATCGTCTCCGGGCCGGGCGCCAATCCCGGCTGCTTCAAGCCCTGGTCGGATCAGACAAAATTCTTTCAGTGGGACAAGAAGCCCGGCCCCTACAAGATCGCCCTCGTCAACGGCTTCGTCGGCAATACCTGGCGCATCCAGATGGTGAAGACCGCAAAAGCCTTTGCCGAGCAGCCGGGCATCAAGGAGAACATCAAGGAGTTCAAGGTCGTCTCGACCGGCACCGACGTCGCGGCACAACTCGGCGCCATGGAAGACTTTATCAATCAGGGCTTCGATGCCATCGTCACCATTGCGGTGGCGCCCGATGGATTCGACCGCATCATCCGCCTCGCCGACAAGAACAATGTAGTGGTAGTGCCCTTCGACAACATCCTCGACACCGACAAGGTGATGATGGTCAACGAGGACCAGAAGGAAATGGGCCG
>VAZV01000311.1:983-2860 GCA_005884765.1 Alphaproteobacteria bacterium | reverse complement strand
TACTACCAAAGCCACGAGGCCTAGCAGAAGAGGACGGTATAGCGTTCCGACCAGCAGCCAGCCACGACCATGCAACGCCGGCACCGAGCGATATTCGAGGCGTTTCGCCGCAAATTCCGCGGTGGGGATGTTTTGCCGCCGAGCGACGTCCTCAAGCGCTGCGTCGAAGGGAAATCGCTGCCCCTCAGCACGGTCCGGCAAGAGCGTTCCACCCGACGCCGACCACTCTTGGGAGGTCCGCCGCGCCACGAGGTGCAGCCCGTGTCGCGTTGTGATGAGCGCTCCGCGAGATGCGACGCTAGAGAGCGCAAAGGAGATACCGTACGTGTCGTAAATAGACGCGAGCAGGAGATCGTCCATGCCGTCGTAAAGCGCCATGCCCAGGGCTCCGCGATCCCATCCGTAAGCGGCGTTCAAGAAGACGATCGCGTCGCGTCGGTCCCGTTCGAACTGAGGCATTGTCGGGTCGTCGAGGAAGCGTGCACCGTCGTAATGAAGCGCGCGGGCGACCTGCAGGGCTAGCTCCCTTCCGCGCAGCCGATCGATCATGTGAAGTGAGCCGTCGATTCCGGACAGGATTCCCGCCGTGCTGACGAACTGGCCGTCGTCGACGTACCGCTGACCGCGCACCCACTGCACGCGTGGGTAGCTGCGCTCGATTCGTCCGATGTCTCCCCAATGGGTCGTTGCGCGCCGGCCATCGATCAGTCCCGTCGCGGCGAACATCTCGGCACCGGCGCAAACGCTCATCACCATGCTTCGGCCAGCTCCGTGGCCCCGGACCCAATTCCGCACCGCCTCGTTGCCGCGAACGTTCACGATGTTCGGGATGATGATCAGATCAGGATCCCGCCCGAGTCGGGCGTCAACCTCCGCGAACGTGAAGTGGGGCACGACATCGAGGCCGCCCGACAGCGCGACGGGAACCTTCCGGTCGGCTACCGTAATCACGTTGAAGGCTCCTGCGGTCTTGAACGCAACGTATGGAGCAAGCGTGTCGCCGACCTCAGTCACGCCATTTCCAAGCACGACCGCGACCGTGGGCTTTTGCGGATCCAGTTCTGGTGGTGTCGGGAAGTCACGGCCGACGGGCTGTACCGGGGTTGGCGCCAGGTAAGTAGCGAGTGCGGACCGCAACCCGAAATACCCGACCCCCAGCGGAAGAGCAAACGTGCGCATCGTAATCCTCTCTGGCCGGGTTCACGCTGGACCTGGTCCTGGGCTGCTTCGACCACGGTCATGAGTTGGTGGGGCCGTGGTCTTCCATGATCTTCAAGAGCTCGGGGTCGATGGGAAGATGCTTGAACATGCTGATGTTCGTACCACCCGTATTGCCAGTGGGAACGGATCCAACGATGGAGCCGACGGCACCAAGCACAATGCGCGCAGCCTGCCCGAGCATGGCGGCGGGCTCGCGACGGTGAACCGCAACCCTGAGCATGAGCCAGTGCGACAGCACGTGTGGAGCGGCGTTCTGCTGGCCGAGGACATGAGCGCGCTCAAGATGAACGAACGCCTCGTCGTGCTCTTTTCGGCGCATGAGTCCTCGGGCCAACGTGATCTCTTTCTCGAAAGCGTTGCGCTGGACTGGGTTCATGGCAGCTCCTTCAGCGAGGAGGTATATCCCTTCGCACGAACACCGGCGTGGTCACCGTTCCTGGTGGCGCGTACAATCCTTGTTCTCTGTGAGGCGCAGCCTCTCGTTCGCCCGGATCGCGAAACCTCTACTTCGTGGCGTCACAAGCGCAGCTGCCGCCGCACCGGCACGTCGTCTTGCAGGCGCACTGGGCGCCGCAGATGCAACGCCCCGTCGTTTCGTTCGCACCCACACGACGCCTTCTCGCACCGACACTGCTTCTGGATCTCGTTCGTCATTC
>VAZV01000311.1:0-886 GCA_005884765.1 Alphaproteobacteria bacterium | reverse complement strand
CGCTGCTCGGCGCTCGAGAGGTCCGACCTGTGTTCGTTCCTCACGCCGTCCGCCAGCGAGGAACTGGCATAGGTTTGCCGGTTCCGGAACCAAGCGAAGTTCCGGCGCTCTTATGGGTTCTGACTTGGAGCCAGGCACTCGGACCAGCTCACGTGCGTCGGCGCTCCGCGTCCCGCGTGTTCGTCACTTTGAAGCGAACATCATCCCGCTGTCGTGCCATCCAGACGCCCGGATTGAAAGGCGCTGGTTGCGCTGCTCATGATTCCTTCTCGATCAGCCGAACGTGAACGCAAACGCCTCCACGCCGGGATCGCGGAACTCGATCTCGAACTGTCGGTCAGCGATGGGGTTCGGTTGTCGGATCAGTTGATAGAGCCGCTGCTCGCCAACCGTGCCGTTGCCTTGGTCGTCGACGTCGATTCCGTGAGCAGCGCCCGGCGGCTGTCCATCGATGAGCACGCGAAATCGCACGGAAGCTCCTCGTACCGCCGGTCCCATGACGAGATGAAGGTCGCGGGCGTGAAAACGGTACGCGATCCGCCCGCTGGCCTTGTTCAGCACGACAGCGTCTTTCTTCACCGTCCAGTCGCCGGAAAGGGCCCAATCATTGGGCTTCACTTTTGCAGGAACGGCATAGACGCGACGCTTGTCCAGGACTGCTCCACCCGGAGAGACAAAGTTCTCTGTGCGCTCGTGGCCGAGATAGTTTTCCGGAGACTTCAAGTCGGCCCAATCCGCCTCGGTTTCAACACCGCGCGCGTCGACCGCAGCCAGTCGATCACCGATGCCGGTGATCCCGGCTTCGCCCAGGAGTTGCCGGATGATCCTTTCCGAGCTTTCGTATCCGCCCTCACCGAATTGATGGTGTCGAATCCGCCCTTGCGCA
>VAZV01000056.1 GCA_005884765.1 Alphaproteobacteria bacterium | reverse complement strand
GGCAGCTTTGTCATTGGCGACCGGCCGACGGATATCGAGGCAGCAGGGGCGGCAGGCCTGCCGGGCTTCTTGTTTGCAGGCGGCGATCTCGACGCGTTTGTCGCAGGCATTTTGAAGCAAAATTACGCCAGTGAGGAGAGCTATCCGGCGCTGACATCAACTATCACGAATACAAGCGGTACTATCTCACTCGCATCGACTCGAGAAATCTTGTGAAGGGGATCTCGGCCCGTTTCACCATGTAATGGGAGCCGGCTACGGTGAAATGCGTGAGATCATGATAGAGCCAAATCCCATCTGATACGACCGCGCACTCATCATCGCAAAAGTAATCCACCGGTCGCAGCAGTTCGATCCGATCCGGCCACCTGGCCTGAATGCGAAAGAGCATCTGATTTGTTTGAGCGCCCGACTGCTCGATGCTCTCCCGCTTCGCCGGAGGACACGGCGGCAAAGGCGCATGTGGAAACGGCCCTTGCAGCAGCCTTGGCAGATTGATCGAACAGTTGGCGTGAACTTGTGCGCCTATCAGCAGAATGTGCCGACCACCGGCAACGAATTCCGCCATCGTCCTATTCAGCGCGTCCTCCAGCTTCGTATATGAATTCTTGAGATCGGAAGGGGCACTTTTCGTGCCGTCGAATTCGTAATCGACGGTCGCATCGTCATAGTAGGTCCATTTCTGCACAAAAATCATCGGCAGATTTGTCTGCTTGATCCGCAACAGGGTCTTGTCCCGCGCTTCGATGCACTCCTCTCGCCTGAGCGCCTTCAGCGCCATTCCATACAAGATCGGGCAGCCGGCGCCGCCTAAACCTTCCATTCGGATGCCGAGTTGCTTCATGAGCGGCGAGAGACCGGCTTCATATTGCGTAGCATGGGAATCGCCGACCAGTTGAAAAGTGACGGGGCCATCGACCGGTTCGATGTCACGCCCTGAGGGGAAGTCCTGTAGATGGGCCACCTTCTCCTGGTCGACGGACAGCCGCCATGCGAAGCCCTTCGACAGGAAAGTCGCATGGGTGATAGCCACGAGCACAATGACGACCGACCAGAATCCAGCAGCGTTCTTCAGAAAACTCGCGGAGCGAAACCTGGATGGTTGAATGAAGCGACGCTCAATAAAGCAGTACATCGCGGTTGCGATAACGATCATCGCGACCAGCATCAGCAAGCTGGCTGCCCAGCCATTGGCATCGTCGCCAAAGATGAAGCGAGCGAAGAAAATAATGGGCCAATGACAGAGATAGAGCGAATAGGAAATGGCCCCCACCCCGACGAAAACCGGATAAGTGATCAGCCTCGCAACGCTGGTCTTGCTCCCCGCCAGGATCGTTGCCGCTGCGCCCAGGCAAGGGACCAGCATGGCAACCTCCAGATTTGGCATGTCCGATTTCAGGAAAAACGCGCTGACCACCACCGAGAGAACCCCAACGGCAGAGGCAATTTGCCTTGCAACGCTGCCGAAGCGGAACTCGTCGACGAAGAGCACTCCGGCGCCAATGCCGAATTCGAAGATCCGGAATGGCATCAGGAAAAAGGTCGCCGAGGGGTCGTTTCTTGCAACTACAATCGAGGCCAAAAATGAAGCGATCGTCGCGATTACGATGGCCCCCCGCGTGCGATTGATCTTGTGCGCCAAAACAACAAACACCGGCCACACCAGATAGAACTGCTCTTCCAGCGACAAAGACCAGCAATGAAGCAAGGCCAATTCATCCGAGTTCGGCGCGAAATATCGGTGCGATTCCCGCCAGTACTGAATGTTGGAAATCGACAACAGTGCGTGAGTACACTCCTTCGCAAGGTCGAGAAACATCAACGGAGAGCACCAGAGGGCCCCGGCGATGTATGTGGCCACCACCGTGGCTATCAAGGCGGGATAAATGCGCCGGGTCCTGCGCACATAAAACTGCGCCAAGGAGAACTCGTTTGCCTGTAGATCGGCTAGAATGTTGCGCGTGATAAGGTAACCAGAAATGACAAAGAACACGTCGACCCCGACGAACCCTCCCTGAAAACCTTCCACCTTCAAATGAAAGAGGATCACGCTGATTACCGCGAGCGCACGCAGGGCTGCGATTTCGGGGCGGAAAAATTGTCCTGTCGAATGCACCGGTTTCTAATCCCGGGGTTGTCAGCCATTCCGCCAGTTCGGCGCTTTCGCCGTTTCCAGTCCCGTAGCCGATCTTGATCATAAACCAGGCAATCATTTGGCCATGCTACGCCCCTCCCCGACAGGCGAAGATATACCAAGCGACCGATAGACCTGTGCGATCGCGCTTGCCTCCGCATCGAGGCTGAATTTCGCCAGCACGCGCGCCCGCGCCCGCTCGCCCATCGCCGCCGCAGAGGCTGGATCGCGCAGCAGCGGCTCGATCGCGGCAACAAGTGCATCGACGTCTCCCGGCGGCGTCAGCACGCCGGTGACGCCATCCTCGACCACGAATTCGGCAGCGCCGGCGCGCGACGCCACCAGCGCCGCGCCCGCAGCCATCGCCTCGATCAGGGTCAGGCCAAATCCCTCATTGCGCGATGTGAAGGCGTAGATCGTCAGCCGCTGATACCAGCGCTGCACTTCGGCGATTTGCAATTCGCCCGTGATGACGATGCGCGATTGCAGGCCCGCGGCCGCGATCTGATTGCGTAGCTCACTGGCAAAACCCTGCTGCTCCGGCACGATCGCGCCGACGAGTACGGCTGTAAAATCGGGATGGCGCGGCAAGAGGCGACACATCGCGTCGACGAATACGTCGCTGCCCTTCTGGGCGCGCACCCGGCCGAAGCAGCCGATGGCGTAGCGGCCCGGCAAGCCGCTATCGGCGAACGCCGCCGCGCGAGCAGCCGGTGGCGCATACACGTCGGTATCGACGCCGTGCATGATCACGGTCGCTTTGCGCTTGAGGAACGATGCCGAGCGGTCGCTGGTTGCGATGACCGCATCCATCCGGGAGATCAACCAGCGCGTGATCCAGGTGTGGTGGCGTTGCGCCGCTGACGTAAACACCAGTTTCAGCGGCCAGCCCAGCGATCGCAGCAAGACGCCCGCGATCATCTCGTTGTTGCGCCGCGCATGCCAGATCAGCGGTGCGCGACGGCGCCATAGTTGTACCAGATCGACCACGCGGATCCGTGCGATGCCGTCAGGGGCGCCGGGACCGAGCCAGGCTGCGCTAAACATTTTAGCAAGCCGCGGCGATACCATGCGGTTGGTCGCGGTAACGCCGGAATAGCGCCTGTGCAGGTTAGGCACGATCAATTGCAGATCGGCTAAGAGGTCGGTCTCGATCGGCACGCTGGGCTCCGTTTCGCCGGGACTTCCTATACGCAACATTAAGCATAGTGGCCAGTTCGCTTGCGCCGAAACCCCCTCTTCACCGCGCGCCCATTAGCATCGGTGTCAATAACAGGAATTTGGGGGAGATCATGACCGTGCTTGTCACCGGCGGCGCCGGTTATATCGGAAGTCACATGGTTCATGCGCTGGCGGACGCCGGCGAAAGCGTCGTCGTGGTCGACAACCTCTCCACCGGCTTTTCGGCTTTCCTCCCCGAAGGCGTTCCGCTGTTCATCGGCGACGCCGGCGACGAGAACCTCGTCGAAAGCGTGATCGCGAGGCACCGCGTCGAGGCCATCATTCACTTCGCGGGCTCGGTCGTGGTGCCAGACTCGATGCGCAATCCGCTCGGCTATTACCGCAATAACACCATGACGACGCGCAGCCTGCTCAACACGGCGGTGAAGTGCGGCATCAACCGCTTCATCTTCTCGTCGACCGCGGCAGTCTACGGCAATCCGGATCAGGTGCCGGTACCCGAGCACGCGCCGACGCGGCCGCTGTCGCCCTACGGCATGTCCAAGCTGATGACTGAGATCATGCTGCACGACGTGGCCTCCGCGCACGGCATGAGCTACCTCGTGCTGCGCTATTTCAATGTCGCGGGCGCCGATCCATTGGGCCGCGTCGGACTCGCGACCGTGGGCGCCACCCATCTCATCAAGATCGCGGTCGAGGCGGCGATCGGACAGCGCGCCAAGGTCGACGTGTTCGGGACCGACTATCCGACGCCTGACGGAAGCTGCATCCGCGATTTCATCCATGTCAGCGACCTCGCGCAGGCGCATCGCGCGGCGTTGTCATACCTGCGCAACGGCGGTGCCTCGATGACGCTGAACTGCGGCTATGGCCGCGGCTATTCGGTGCTCGAGACCATCGAGGCGGTGCGGCGTGTCTCGATGCGCAATTTTGCCGTTCAATACGCGCCGCGCCGGCCGGGCGATATCGTGACGATGGTCGCCGATACCAGCCGCATCCGCTCGACGCTGGACTGGACGCCGCAATACGACGATCTCGATACCATTGCGGCCCATGCGCTCAACTGGGAACAGAAGTTGTCCCGTGAGCGTGGCGACCTCGTCCAGCACGCGGCGGCATCGGCCTAAAATCCGGATCGACGCAAGGCCTGATTGGGCTTGAAAAAGCCTGCTATAGCGGGCAATGAGCGCTGGACGCGCGGGGATGTCCGACGCCGTCGACGGGACGCGGATGGCCGAATTTCCAAGGAAAATCACGGACGATCCCTATGGCGCGGCGATCCTGATTCGCCGTCTGATCATGGAACAGGGCGCCGCTTACTGGCGGCGCTATCTGGCTGCCTTCGTGCTGATGGGCGTCTCCGCCGGCGCAACAGCCGGCTCGGCCTTAGTCCTCGGCCAGGTGATCAATCAGGCCTATGTCGATAAAAACATCCGCGGCATCGTGATCCTGTCGCTGGTGACTGTAGTGTTGTTCATGCTCAAGGGCGCGGCAACCTACGGCCACAGCGTGATTCTGTCGAAAATCAGCAACGCCATCCTCGCCAACAATCAGCGGAGGCTGTTTGCAAAGCTGATGAGCGAAAGCATTGGCTTTTTCTCGGAACGGCATTCCTCGGAATTCCTGGCGCGGCTGACCTCGGGTGCGAATTCCGTCACGCAAGTCCTCAACCTTTTGATCAACGCGCTTGGACGCGACTTCCTGCTCTTGATCGGGCTCGTCGCGGTGATGCTGATGCAGGATCCTTACATGGCGCTGTTGGGATTTGGCGTCGCGCCGCCGGCCATGCTTGTGCTGCGCAAGCTGGTCAAGCGCATCAAGGGCCTTGCCTACAACCAGTTCACGGGCACTGCCGACATCCTCGAAACCATGCAGGAATCGCTGCAGGGCATTCGCACGGTCAAGGCCTTCACGCTCGAACAGACCATGCGCGCGCGCATCGATGACAACATCACGATCGTCGAGCGCAACGCCAACAAGATGGCGCGGGTCTCCAACCGGTCGAGCCCGCTGATGGAAACGCTCGGCGGTTTCGCAGTTGCCGGCGGCTTGATGTATGGCGGCTATAGCGTGGTTGCGCTCGGTGCCACCCCCGGGCAGTTCTTTTCGTTCCTGACGGCCTTCCTGATGGCCTATGAACCGGCCAAGCGGCTGGCGCGGCTCAATATCGAGTTGAACAGCAACCTGGTCGGCGCGCGCATGCTGCTGGAAGTCGTCGACAGCCCGGCCAGTGAGCTTGCCGACGACGACAAGCCGTCATTGCAGCTTACCGATGCGCGGGTTGAACTGCGCGACATCAGCTTCGCGTACCGCGTGGGCGAACCGGTGCTCAATCGCATGAGCTTTGTCGCCGAGCCCGGCAAGGTAACGGCATTGGTCGGGCCCTCCGGCGGCGGCAAATCGACCGTGCTGGCGCTGCTGTTGCGGTTCTACGAGGTGACGGCGGGCGAGATCCTGATCGATGGGCAGGCGATTTCGAAAGTGTCGCGGCGATCGTTGCGGCAGCAGACCGCCTATGTCGGACAGGACGTCTATCTATTCCGCGACACCATCCGTAACAACATCGCCTTCGGCAAGGCCGGCGCAACCGACGCCGAAATCGTCGAGGCCGCAAAGGCCGCCTGCGCGCACGACTTCATCATGGGCTTTCCGCTCGGCTATGACACGCCGGTGGGCGAGCACGGCACCCAGCTTTCCGGCGGCCAGCGCCAGCGCGTCGCAGTGGCGCGCGCGCTGATCAAGAATGCACCGATCATCCTGCTCGATGAAGCGACCGCGGCACTGGATTCGGAATCCGAAAAGCAGGTGCAGGAGGCGATCGAGCACCTCTGCCGGAATCGTACCACCATTGTCATTGCCCACCGCCTGCATACCATCATGCACGCCGACGCGATCCTGGTGGTCGAGGCCGGCGAGATCGTCGAGCGCGGCCGCCACGACGATCTGCTTCGCCGCGGCGGCCGCTACGCGTCGTTCTTCCGCCTGCAGCAGCGCGAAACGCAGCCGGTGACCCTAGCCCCGATCGGCGCAACCGCGTAAAGCTATCCGCCGATTTCCGTCCGCAACCCCCGAGCCCCCTCATGAACGCCACCTCCTTTGTCATTCCCGCCCCCGCGCAAGCCTCGATCCCGGTCGCCGGTGAAGGGAAATCCTTCCCGGTCCGCCGCATCTGGTGCGTCGGACGCAACTATCTCGAGCACATCCGCGAGATGGGCAATGACGAACGGGCCCCGCCGTTCTTCTTCGCCAAGCATGCCGACATGCTCGAAGCCGACGGCGCAACGATCCCCTACCCGCCGCTGACCAAGGATCTGCATCACGAAGTCGAACTGATCGTGGCGATGAAGAGCGGCGGGCTGAACATTCCGGCCGACAAGGCGCTCGGCCACATCTACGGCTATGCGGTCGGCATCGACCTGACCCGGCGCGACCTGCAACAAGCCGCGCGCAAAAAGGAACGGCCGTGGGAGATTGGCAAATCCTTCGACCATTCGGCGCCTTGCTCGGCGCTGCAGCCGGCTGCGAAAATCGGCCACCCCGCCAAGGGCAAGATCTGGCTCTCGGTCAACGGCACCGAACGGCAGAAGGGCGATCTCACCGAATTGATCTGGAGCGTGCCGGAAATCATCTGGCAGTTGTCACAGCAGGTCGAGATCGGCGCCGGCGATATCATCATGACGGGAACGCCGGCCGGCGTCGCGGCGGTCTCGCCCGGCGACAGAATCGAATGCGGCGTCGACGGCATCGGCACGCTGAAGGTCGAAATCGGCAAGGCGGCGGCCTGAGCTGGCCATCCCAACCGACGAAAAATCGAGGCCCCGGACGTGCTTCGGGGCCTTTTCATTTCCGAACGTGTAACGAGGGGTCTCAGCCCCGCGCCAGCGCCTGCAGACCTTTGAAGGTCAGGCGCTTGGGGTCCTTGACGCCATCAAGGTAGAGCCGGCGTATGAAGGCGATAACGGCCTCGCGGTCGCAATCTGTCAGCGCCACGATGGCGTCGACAGCAATTCTCTGGGCTTCCATGGGCTTCCACCCGCTATGAGCAGCTACCGGCCGCGCAAGCCTAGGACGGGCCGGTTAATCCGGCGTTAACCGTTTCACAAAGTGGCCGATTCGAACGAAGCCCCGAATACGTGAAACAACGCATGGCGTCGTCTGGGCGCAGGTCGCCCTCACGAATACTGCATCACCCCGTCATCGACCTTGCCGAAGCGAAGCGAGACAATGTCGAGCGCGTAATTCTGGTAGAGCCGCCATGGCCGCTTCGAACCCTGCTTGGGCAATTTCGCCACCGAGCGCTGCACGTAACCGGAGGAGAAATCCAGCGACGGCAATTCAGCAATGGTGGGGTCGCTATTATGCGGCACGCATTGCTTGTAGCCATGCCGGTCCATGTAGTTGATCAGGCGGCAGACATATTCGCAGGTGAGATCGCATTTCAGCGTCCAGGAGGCATTGGTGTAGCCGAACGCGGAGGCCAGATTGGGCACATCGGAATACATCATGCCCTTGTAGTTCAGCGCCCGCGCGAAATTGACGGTGCGACCGTCGACCGCCACTTCCAGGCCGCCCAGCACTTGCAGCACGAGTCCGGTGGCGGTGACGATGATGTCGGCTTGAAGCTCGCTGCCGTCCTTCAGCCGGATGCCGTTTTTCGTAAAGGTGTCGATCTCGCGGGTGACGACGGAAGCGCGCTTTTCCTTGATCGCGTTGAACAGGTCACCGTCGGGCACCAGGCAGAGCCGCTGATCCCAGGGATTGTAGCGCGGCGTGAAATGGGTGGCGATGTCGTAGTCGGGCCCGAGCGCCATCCGCACACCGCCGAGGATCAACTGCTTCACGCGCGCGGGCTTGCGCCTGGAGAGCTGGAAGAAATACATCCCCCACATCACGTTGCGCCAGCGGATCAGATGATAGGCGAGCTTGGCGGGGAGATTGCGCCGCAATTTGTTGGCGAGCGGATCCTGCGCCGGGCGCGACACCACATAGGTCGGCGAGCGCTGCAGCATGGTGACATGCGCCGCATTCTTGGCCAGCTCCGGCACCAGCGTGACCGCGGTCGCGCCGGAGCCGATCACCACCACGCGCTTCCCGGCGTAGTCGATGTCTTCGGGCCATTTCTGCGGATGCACGATGCGGCCGGCAAAATCAGCCGTGCCGGCGAATTCCGGCGTATAGCCCGCTTCGTAGCGGTAGTAGCCGGAGCACATGAACAGGAAATTGCAGGTGAGGCGGACGATCTCCGCGACACCCTCGCCTGAAGTGCATTCCGCTTCCACGGTCCAGCGTGCATCCGGTGTCGACCAGGAGGCGCGCTTGACGCGATGGCGAAAGCGAATCTTGGTGTCGATGCCGTTCTCGGTCGCGGTCTCGCGGACGTAGTTCAGGATCCGCGGCCCATCGGCGATCGCCTTCGGCTCGGTCCATGGCTTGAACGAATAGCCGAGCGTGAACATGTCGCTGTCTGAGCGGATGCCGGGATAGCGGAACAGATCCCAGGTGCCGCCGATGCAGTCGCGGCCTTCAAGGATCGCAAAGCTCTTGCCCGGGCATTTTCTCTGCAGGTGAAAACCCGCCCCGATCCCGGACAGCCCCGCGCCGACGATCAGCACGTCGAAATGCTCTGGTGACATATGGGCTCCCTGCGTCCGCTCGGGCGCGACAGCAGCCGGATCGCAGTACTGTCATACGCGGGCTTGACCCGCGTATCCATCATCTTCGCAAGATAGGTTGCCGGGTCAAGCCCGGCAACGACGAGAATACGGCCTTAATACCGGTAATGGTCCGACTTGAACGGGCCTTCCGGCTTGACGCCGATGTAATCGGCCTGGTCGGGGCGCAACTGCGTCAGCTTCACGCCGATCTTGGCCAAATGCAGCCGCGCCACCTTCTCGTCCAAGGACTTCGGCAGCACATAGACCTTTTTCTCGTATTTGCCATTCCTGTTGTTGGCGAACAGTTCGATCTGCGCCAGCGTCTGGTTGGTGAAGGACGCCGACATCACGAACGAGGGATGGCCCATGGCATTGCCGAGATTAACGAGGCGGCCTTCCGACAACAGGATGATACGGTGCTTGTCGGGGAATTCGATCTCGTCGACCTGCGGCTTGACGTTGGTCCATTTCAGATTGCGCAAGCCTGCAATCTGGATCTCGTTGTCGAAATGGCCGATGTTGCAGACGATGGCGCGATCCTTCATCGCGCGCATGTGGTCGATCGTGATGATATCCTTGTTGCCGGTCGCGGTGACGAAGATGTCGGCGCGGGGGGCGGCGTCCTCCATGGTCGTGACTTCATAGCCTTCCATCGCCGCCTGCAACGCGCAGATCGGATCGACTTCGGAGACCATGACGCGGCAGCCGGCTTGGCGCAGCGAGGCCGCGGAGCCCTTGCCGACGTCGCCGAAGCCCGCGACCATCGCGACCTTGCCCGACATCATGACGTCGGTGCCGCGACGGATGCCGTCGACCAGCGACTCGCGGCAGCCGTAGAGATTATCGAATTTCGATTTTGTCACGCTGTCGTTGACGTTGATCGCCGGAAACAGCAGCGTGCTCTTTTTCTCCATCTCATAGAGCCGATGTACGCCCGTCGTGGTCTCTTCCGAGACGCCCTTGATGTTTTTCGCGATCTCGGCGAACCAGCCCTTTGGCTTCTCTTTGAGCAGCCGCTTGATCAGTGCGAAGAAGATCTCTTCTTCCTCGGAAGCGGGCTTGTCGAGGAAGCCGGTGTCCCCCTGTTCGGCGCGAAAACCGTGATGCACCAGCATGGTGGCATCGCCGCCGTCATCGAGGATCATGTTCGGCGTGCCGCCGCCGTGCCAATCGAACAGCTTTGCGGTGTAGTCCCAGTAGTCACTGAGGCTCTCGCCCTTCACCGCGAACACCGGAATGCCGGCCGCGGCGATCGCGGCGGCGGCATGGTCCTGCGTCGAATAGATGTTGCAGGAGACCCAGCGGACATCGGCGCCGAGCGCGGCCAGCGTCTCGATCAGGACCGCAGTCTGGATCGTCATGTGCAGCGAGCCTGCGATCCGCGCGCCCTTCAGCGGCTGCGTCGGGCCGAATTCCTCGCGCGTCGCCATCAGGCCGGGCATTTCGGTCTCGGCCAGCGAGATTTCCTTGCGGCCGAATTCGGCGAGCGAGATGTCCTTGACGATGTAGTCGGTGAAAGCGGGCTTCTTTGCGGCGGCGGTCATGCGGTTTTTCCCATTGTTCTCGTCATGCCCGGGCTTGTCCCGGGCATCCACGTCTTGGCCACAACAAAGAAAAAGCGTGGATGGCCGGGTCAAGCCCGGCCATGACGGCTTAAGTATGTCGCTGCAGCCTA
>VAZV01000055.1 GCA_005884765.1 Alphaproteobacteria bacterium | reverse complement strand
AGGTTTCCGACGTGATGGTTCATCGCACCGAGATGGTGATGATCAACGCCGACCTGCCGGCGGAGGATCTGGTGCGCGAGGTGCTCGCGACCGAATATACCCGCATACCGCTGTGGCGCGACAAGCCGGAAAACATCATTGGCGTGTTGCACGCCAAGGACCTGTTGCGCGCCATTCGCGCGTCCGAAGGCGATACATCGCGGATAGATGTTTCGACCATCGCGCTACCGCCCTGGTTCGTGCCGGAGATGCGGACCGTCTCCGAGCAGCTCAAGGCGTTCCGCCGCCGCAAGACCCACTTCGCGCTCGTCGTCGACGAATATGGCGAAGTCGAAGGCATGGTGACACTGGAGGATATTCTGGAAGAGATCGTCGGCGACATCTCCGACGAACACGACGTCGTGGTCGCAGGCGTCCGCGCCCAGCCCGACGGTTCGGTTGTGGTCGACGGCTCGGTGCCGATCCGCGATCTCAACCGCGCCATGGACTGGCGGTTGCCGGATGAGGAGGCGACCACGGTCGCGGGGCTCGTGATTCACGAGGCGCGCTCGATCCCGGAGCGCGGCCAGAGTTTCACCTTCCACGGCTTCCGCTTTCGCGTCCTGCGCCGCGAGCGCAACCGCATCACGGCGCTGCGGATCGTCCCGGTGACGCGCGGCGAGGCCGAAGTCGAGGAGAAAAAGCCGAAGCGGGCGGGAACGGCGTTCTAGCTTTTAGCCGGTTTCCCCCGGCGCCTGCGCATGAATGGCGAGCGCATGCACGCTATCGGCAAGTTCCGCGGCCAGCGCCGCGTTAATCATGCGGTGGCGTTCGATCCGGCTCTTCCCCCGGAACGCCTGAGACACAATATACACCCTGAAATGCGTCTCGCCGCCCGGCCTGTGGCCGGCGTGGCCCTCATGCAGATGCGATTCGTCGGCAACGTCGAGGCTTTCCGGCGCGAAAGCTTCACGCAACTTGTTGGTGATGATAGACTGCATGGTTTTTCCGGCGCTCATGGCCGCGGCAATACGTCCATGCTCGCATTTCGTCAATGGCGCATCGAAGGTGAGGTATTCGCAATGTCAAGACTTGAAGCTTTTCGCGTTGCGCTGTCATAGTCAGCCATGGCAATTGATTCATCGAAATTCTTCGACCGCATTCGCATCAAGCCGAACAAGCTGAGCGCGAAGCAGCAGGCGCAGGCGCGCGAAGCCTCCGTCCTGTGCGAATGGCCGAGCTGCAAGAACAAGGGGCCGCACCGTGCGCCCAAGGGCCGGGAAAATTCCCGCGAGTACTGGCATTTCTGCCTCGACCACGTCCGCGAATATAACCAGTCCTATAATTTCTTTTCCGGCATGAACCCGGAAGCGGTCGCGCGCTACCAGAAGGACGCGCTGACCGGCCATCGTCCAACCTGGAAAATGGGCGCCAACACCAGCGCCAAAAGAGCCAAGGGCAGCGCGGAGGCCGATTTCGAGGGCGCATCCGATCCGTTCAGCATGTTCAGCGAGCTCAACGGCCGCGGCCGCTGGCGGCCCGGCCCGGATGCCGCGCCCAAGAGCGAGACCCGCAAGATCTTCAATGCCGAGCGCAAGGCGTTGCAGGTGATGGGACTAGGCCCCGAGGCAACGCTCGAACAAGTCAAGGTGAAGTACAAGGCGCTGGTGAAACAGCACCATCCCGACGCCAACGGCGGCGACCGCTCGACGGAAGACCGCCTGATCGAGATTATCAAGGCGTATAATTACCTGAAAACCGTGGTGCGCGAAGCATAGCTGCGCTTACGGCGGCCTCGCGGCAGGCCAAACGATCAGCGCGATTCTTTCGTCGCCGGCTCGATCCGCCCGCTGCCATGGCGGCGGCGGATCGTCCAGGTGGCCAGGGCGACGATCAAGGCGCCGCCGATCACGGCCAGCATCCACAAGTGTTTGGCGATGCCCTGATGATGAGGGAGTCCGGCATATTGGTGCAGCGCGGACACCGCCACCACTCCGGGCAGCACATGCGCCGGCGCCCACAGCACGATCGCGGCGATGTTGACGGGGTAAAATCGCGCAGGCTGCATGCCGAGTGCGCCCGCCGTGATCGGAACGAACGCGCGAATCGGCGGGACGAAGCGCGCGAAGAACACGGCAAGGGCGCCCCAGCGGCGGAAGAACGTTTCGCTCTGCGCCACTAGGCGCGGATAATTCGCCAGCGGCCAGGTGTTGAGGATTTCGCGCTGCGAGCGATGCCCGGCCCAGAATGCCGATCCGTCGCCAAGCAACGCGCCCGCGATGGCGGCCGCGAGCACCCATGTGAGCTTCAGCTCGCCTCCTGGCACCAGCGCGCTCAGCGCCAGGATGATGGTCGAGCCCGGTATCACCGAGCCTACCACCGGAACGGCTTCCAGCAGGGCGGCGAGGAACAGCGTCAGATAGGCAAGCCAGGCATTTGCCGAGACGAATGCAATCAGTTGATCGATGAATGAAGTCACAAGGCCCCTGTGCTGGCTTGATCGCCCGGTCCGGGCCTCGACCTAGCATAACTAACTATCGCCACGAAAAGTGCCATGCGGGCGATTGGCAGGGCCGCCGGGGCGCAAGAACGGCGCGATTCGCAGGGCAGCCTTCCAAAAACCGCGTCTCGTACCTATCTAGATGATAACGCGACGGAACTTTGATTGGCGGGCGGGCTTCTGCCGACCGTTGCTCTCTGATAGGGTCAATTTAAAGCCCATCCGTAGCCATGCCGCAAAATTACGGTTTCGGGATCGCCCGGGACCTCGGAGGATTGATGACGACCGCCGCCATGACCAGAATTGAGGCGCCCGTTGGAATGCCCGACATGAAGGTGTCGGTCCGACAGGTCTTCGGCATCGACAGCGACCTCGATGTTCCCGCGTACTCCGAAGTCGATCCGCATGTGCCGGAAGTCGATTCGGACTATCGTTTCGATCGTGCCACCACGCTCGCCATCCTAGCAGGATTCGCCAAGAACCGTCGCGTCATGGTCACCGGCTATCACGGCACCGGCAAGTCGACCCATATCGAACAGGTCGCGGCCCGGCTGAACTGGCCCTGCGTACGCGTCAATCTCGACAGCCACATCAGCCGCATCGATCTGGTCGGCAAGGATTCCATCGTCATCAAGGAAGGCAAGCAGGTCACGGAATTCCGCGACGGCATCCTGCCCTGGGCGCTGCAGCACAATATCGCGCTGGTGTTCGACGAATACGACGCCGGCCGCCCCGACGTGATGTTCGTGATCCAGCGCGTGCTGGAAGTTTCCGGCCGGTTGACGCTGTTGGACCAGAACAAGGTGATCAAGCCGCATCCGGCGTTCCGCCTGTTCTCGACCGCCAACACCGTCGGCCTCGGCGATACCTCCGGCCTCTACCACGGCACCCAGCAGATCAACCAGGGCCAGATGGACCGCTGGTCGATCGTCACGACGCTGAATTATCTCGCCCATGACGAGGAAGTCGAGATCGTGCTGGCGAAGGCGCATCACTACCGCACGCAGGAAGGCCGCGACATCGTCAACAAGATGGTGCGGCTTGCCGACCTTACCCGCAACGCGTTCGCCAATGGCGATCTGTCGACGGTGATGAGCCCGCGCACAGTGATCACCTGGGCGGAAAATTCCGAAATCTTCGGCGATATCGGCTTTGCGTTCCGCG
The DNA here is from genome assembly GCA_005884765.1 of Alphaproteobacteria bacterium. Classification (GTDB taxonomy): domain Bacteria; phylum Pseudomonadota; class Alphaproteobacteria; order Rhizobiales; family Xanthobacteraceae; genus Bradyrhizobium. The sequence goes on along the minus strand of VAZV01000055.1, from coordinate 13,481 downwards.
TCACCTTCCTCAACAAGTGCGACGAGCTGGAACGGCCGCTGGTGGCTGAATTCTATCAGCGCTGCTTCAACGCGGAGCTTGCGGAATCGTCGGTCAACGTGGCGCTCTCGTAATAGCGGCCCGCGGCGAGGCGCGATGACGACGTCGAACATCAAATTCCGGACCGGCGCGAAGGAGGCCCCGACCGAGCCGTTCAAGCGTGCGGTCACGGCCTGCCTGCGCGCGATCGCGAAAACGCCGGAACTGGAAGTGACATTCGCCGCTGAGCGGCCGGGTCTCGCACCCGGCAAGGCGCGGCTGCCTGAGCCGGCGCGCAAGATGACGCGGCGCGATGCAGCTATTGTGCGCGGCCATGCCGACTCCATCGCGCTCAAGCTCGCCTGCCACGACCCGAAAGTGCATCGCAAGCTGATGCCGGGCAATCCGCAGGCGCGCGGCGTGTTCGAGGCCGTCGAACAGGCGCGGGTCGAGGCGATCGGCGCGCGGCGGATGGCGGGCGTTGCCAAAAACCTCACCGCGATGCTCGACGATCACTTCCATCGCGGCAAGTTCGACGAGATCACCGACCGCGCCGACGCGCCGTTGTCGGATGCGCTGGCGATGCTGGTGCGCGAGCGCCTCACCGGGCTAGCGCCGCCCCAGGCCGCGCGGAAAATGGTCGACCTGTGGCGTCCGATCCTGGAAGACAAGATCGGCACAAGGCTCGATCGGCTCGATCGGATCGCGGAAGATCAGACCAAATTCGGCGACGCGGTGCATGACCTCTTGTCGGCGCTCGAGCTTGGCGATGAACGCAACGCGGAAGCCGACGAGGACGACAACGACGATAACAATCAAGACGGCGAGAACGACCAGTCCGGTGCTGAAGGCTCGCCCGACTCTGATGCCGCGCAGGAAATGAGTGCCGATCAGGCGCAGGCGACCACGGATGAGATGTCCGAAAGTGCGATGGAAAGCGCGCAGGCTTCGACCAGCGACACCTTCGACGACGGCGAACTCGGCGACGACGAAACCCCGGGGGAAGCGACGCGGCCGAATGCGCGGGGTACCAACGAGCCGCGCGGGCCGGAATATCACGCCTTTGCGCCGAAATTCGACGAGGTGATCGCAGCCGAAGATCTCTGCGACCATGATGAGCTGGAGCGCTTGCGCTCCTATCTCGACAAGCAGCTCGCGCATTTGCAAGGCATAGTAGCGCGCCTCGCCAACCGCTTGCAGCGCCGGCTGATGGCGCAGCAGAACCGCGCCTGGGAATTCGATCTCGAGGAAGGCATTCTGGACCCGGCGCGGCTGTCGCGCGTGGTCACCGATCCGTATCACCCGCTGTCGTTCATGCACGAAAAGGAAGCGACCTTCCGCGACACGGTGGTGACGCTGTTGCTCGACAATTCCGGCTCGATGCGCGGCCGCCCCATCACGGTCGCGGCAACCTGCGCGGACATTCTTGCGCGGACGCTGGAGCGCTGCGGCGTCAAAGTCGAGATTCTCGGCTTCACCACCCGCGCCTGGAAGGGCGGCCAATCCCGCGAAGCCTGGCTTGCCGCCGGCAAGCCGCCGAATCCGGGCCGCCTCAACGATCTCCGCCACATCATCTACAAGGCGGCGGATGCGCCGTGGCGGCGCTCACGCAAGAATCTCGGGCTGATGATGCGCGAGGGCCTGCTCAAGGAAAATATCGACGGCGAGGCGCTGGACTGGGCGCACAAGCGGCTGCTGGGCCGTGCCGAACAGCGCAAGATTCTGATGATGATTTCGGACGGTGCGCCGGTCGACGATTCGACGCTGTCGGTCAATCCCGGAAATTACCTGGAACGGCATCTGCGTCACATCATCGAGGAGATCGAGACCCGCTCCCCGGTCGAGTTGATCGCGATCGGCATCGGTCACGATGTCACACGCTATTATCGCCGCGCGGTCACCATCGTCGATGCCGAAGAGCTCGGTGGCGCCATCACCGAAAAGCTTGCCGAGCTCTTCAGCGAGACTCATGGCGCGCCGCCGGCCTCGAGTAGCCAGCGGCGAAAATTGCATTCCTGAATCCATGCGTGCACGCGCGAGCCGCCGCGGCTTCCTGAAGGCCACGGCGGCGGGGCTTTCGCTCGCCGCGTTGCCCGGCATTGCGCGCGCGCAGATCGCGGTCGAGCCGGCGAAACAGGTCAAGCCCGACGAATTCTCGGTCACCGCGCCGGTTTCGATCGAGGTCAAGGCCCGGCCGCTGCCCTCGTTCGACACCCGCGACCATCAGCACCTGCGCTTCGGCTCGCTTGAATATCGCAGCGGGCTGGTGCTGACCTCGGGCTTTCGCGGTTTTGGCGGGCTATCGGGAATCAGGCTTGATGCCAAGGGTGAACGCTTCATCTCCTTTAGCGACAAGGGGAACTGGTTCACCGGCCGCATCGTCTATTCCGGCCGCGAGATGACATCGCTTGCCGACGTGGAGGCCGCGCCGATGCTGGGGCCGGACGGCAGGCCGATTACCGCGCGGGGCTGGTTCGATTCGGAATCGATCGCGCTCGACGGCACTCTGGTTTACATCGGACTGGAGCGCGTCAATCAGGTATTGCGCTTCGATTTTGCGAAGGGCTTTACCCGTTCGCGCGGCGAGGTGGTGCCGATGCCGCCGGCGGTGAAGAAGCTACCGTTCAACAAGGGACTGGAAGCCCTCGTCATGGTGCCCAAGGGCATGCCGCTCGCCGGCACCTTGATCGCGATCTCCGAACGGGGGCTCGACGGTGAGGGCAACTTGCTCGCGTTCCTGGTCGGTGGACCTGCGCCGGGTCAATTCAGCGTTCGCCGCACCGATAATTTCGACGTCAGCGATGCGGTGCTGCTGCCACCCGGCGATCTCCTGATACTGGAGCGGAAGTTTTCCTGGCTCGGCGGCCTCGGCATCCGCATCCGGCGTATCCAGCTCAAATCGATACGTCCGGGCGCCGTGGTCGATGGCCCCAGCATCTTCAATGCCGATCTCGGCCAGGAGGTCGACAACATGGAAGGCATCGACGCCCACGTCACGGCGGAGGGCGACACCGTGCTGACGATGGTTTCCGACGATAATTTCTCACCGCTCCAGCGCACGCTGCTGCTGCAATTCACACTGGTGGAGTGAATTTGATCCCGCGCTTCTTCCTCTGTCGGCGCGGTTGAGGAAAGAACGGGGCATCGCTAGATAGAAGCAACCAACCCTTTCCCTCAACCGGACATCCCCCATGAGCGCCCTGTTTTCCCCGATAAAGCTGCGCGGCCTTGCCCTTCCCAACCGCATTATGGTGGCGCCGATGTGCCAATACTCGGCGGTGAACGGCGAGGCCAATGACTGGCACTTCACGCACATCAACACCTTCGCGCTATCGGGGGCTGCGATGTTCTGCATCGAGGCCACGCATGTGGAGGCCATCGGCCGTATCACGCCAGGCTGCCTCGGCCTGTGGAACGATGCCACCGAGGCGGCGCTGAAGCCGATCATCGCCTCGGTCCGCAAGCATTCCAGGACTGCGGTAGCGATGCAGCTCGCGCATGCCGGCCGCAAGGGATCGAGCCATGTGCCGTGGGACGGCGGGCAGCAGATCCCGCTCGCCGAAGGCGGCTGGCAGACCGAAGGTCCATCCGCGGTGCCGCACAAGGAAGGCGAGTTGCCACCGCTGGCGCTCGATGCGCCCGGTCTTGCGCGTGTGCGCGCTGCGTTCGTCGCAGCCGCAAAGCGCGCCAATCGGCTTGGCCTCGATGCGCTGGAGATGCACTCCGCCCACGGCTATCTCTTGCATCAGTTCCTTTCCCCGATTGCCAACAAGCGCACCGACCAATATGGCGGCTCCTTGCAAAACCGCATGCGCTATCCGCTGGAAGTGTTCGACGCGATCCGCGAGGTCTTTCCAGCCGACAAGCCGATCGGCGTCAAGCTGTCCACGACCGACTGGGTCGAGGGCGGCTGGGACCTCGCACAGTCAATTGAATATGCCAAGGAATTGAAAAAGCGCGGCGCCGACTGGATCGATGCCTCATCCGGCGGCGTCTCGCCATTGCAGAAGATTCCGCTCTCACCCGGCTATCAGGTGCCGTTCGCGAAAAGCCTCAAGGAGGCGGTTGGCGTCAACACCATGGCGGTCGGTCTTATCACCGAGGCGAAACAAGCCGAGGAGATCGTCGCGTCCGGCAAGGCTGACATGGTCGCGCTCGCTCGCGGCATGCTCTACGACCCGCGCTGGGGCTGGCACGCCGCTGCCGAACTCGGCGGTCAGGTGGAAGCCCCGCCGCAATATTGGCGCTCGCAACCCTCGACGCAAAAGGCATTGTTCGGCGAGACGCGGTTCGGGACGCGCTGAGAGATCAGCTCTTGGCCATCTCCGCCACCGCCTGCATCGCGGCGATATAGCCGTAAGGCCCCAGTCCGCAGATCACGCCAGTCGCGACCGAAGATATCTTCGAATGTCGGTGATGCTCGTCGCGCGCGTGGATGTTGGAAATGTGGACTTCAAGCACGGGCCCCTCGAACGCCTTGATCGCATCGAGGATGGCGATTGAGGTGAAGGAATAACCGGCCGGATTGATGATGATGGCGTCCGCGGTCTCTCTGGCCGACTGGATCCAGTCGACGAGCTCGCCCTCGTGGTTCGACTGGTGAAAAGATAACGTGAGGCCGAGGTGCGCCGCATGCTGTTCGCAGTTCTCCTTGATCTGCGCCAACGTCGTCGTTCCGTAGATATGCGGCTCCCGCACCCCCAGCAGATTAAGGTTGGGACCGTTCAGGATCATCAGTCGTTTCATGGCGTGTTCCTTGGCTGCAGGCGGTGGCTGAATGATGTTTCAAAAGCCCGGCGACGAATACCGGTGGCGGCGTGGCAGCGTAGCCCGGATGCCGCGTCGTGCAATGCTCACGTCACAATTCAGCCGCAAGCGAGTCGGGTACTTTCCTCCGCGCGCAACGACGCGCCAAGTAACGACGAGAGGAAAAGCCCCATGGAACTCGGATATTTCGCGATGCCCTCGCATCCGCCGGAGTGCGGGTTGAAAGAGGGTCACGACTTCGACCTTCAGGTGCTGCGATGGCTGGATGAACTCGGCTACCAGGAAGCCTGGATCGGCGAGCATCATACCGCACCTTGGGAGCCGCACCCGGCGCCGGACCTGTTGCTGGCGCAAGCGTTCTTGCAGACCAAGAACATCCGCCTCGGACCAGGCGGCTTCCTGCTGCCCTACCATCATCCGGCCGAGCTTGCGAACCGCGTCGCTGTGCTCGATCACCTCTCCGGCGGGCGGTTGAATTTCGGCGTCGCCGCGAGTGGCCTGCCGAGCGACTGGGCGATGTTCAATGTCGACGGAATGAGTGGCCAGAACCGCGAGATGACGCGCGAGGCACTGGAGATCATCCTCAAGATGTGGACCGAAGAGGCTCCATGGACGCACAAGGGCAAATTCTGGACGGTGACGAAGCCTGAGCCGATGTTCGATTTCTTGAAACCCCACCTCAAGCCCCAGCAGGCGCCGCATCCGCCGATCGGCGTCGCGGGATTGAGCAAAGGGTCGGACACGCTGAAACTGGCGGGCGAGCGCGGCTTCATCCCGATGAGCCTCAACCTCAACCCGGCCTATGTCGGAAGCCACTGGGAATCCGTCGAGATCGGCGCGGCCCGGACCGGACGCAAGCCGAACCGGCAAGACTGGCGGCTGGTGCGCGAGGTGTTTATCGCCGATACCGACGAAGAGGCGTGGCGGCTGTCGGTTGGCGACATGATGGGGCGGATGATGGGCGAGTATTTCTTGCCGCTGCTCGGTCACTTCGGCTTCAAGGATTATCTCAAGGCCGCGCCCGACGTGCCCGATAGCGATGTTACGGTCGAATATTGCGCCCGTCATAATTGGATCGTCGGCTCGCCCGCGACCGTCACCGAGAAGATCGAGAACATCTATCGCGAGGTCGGCGGGTTCGGCACGCTTTTGGTGTTCGGGTTCGACTACAAGCACAAGCCCGAAGCCTGGCATCATTCGCTTTCGCTTTTGAAGAACGAAGTGATGCCGCGCTTGAAGCATCTCGGCGCGGAGCTTGGCCGCGCGGCGTGAAGCACGAAATGATGGGCGGCGCGGCAGCAATGCCGCGCACCCCGCGTTTCAATTGAGCGAGCTCGACCGGACCTGCCAGAACCTGAGCATGCGGCGCGCGTCCTCGATTGTCAGCTTGGCAAACTGCACTTTGGCCTCGGCCAATTCGTGCGGCCCCAGCGAGCCGGAGGTAAAGCGGCTGTTCAGGACGGCGCTGACGGTCTCCCAGTCGAGCCCGGCGGCCTTGCAGGGAATTAGCACGCCGTCGTCACGCAAACTCTGCATCAGCGGGCGCACCACCTCGAAGCTCGACCCCGACAGCTCGGCAAGCGTTGCGACCGTCTCCTCGTATTTCCGTTGCCTGGCGAAGGCGAGCAAAGCTGCCTCATTGAGTTCGCCGTTCTCGTTCAGCAAAGCTATCAGGCGCCTGGCCTCGCCGAAGTCACGCACGACGGCCATTTCGCGATCGGCGCCGGCTGATGCGGTCGCGATCGCGTTGCGGGTTTCCTCGAACAGATGAGGCGGCGCGCGTGACAACAGCCGCGATCTGACAGCCTCGGTCGCCTGGCGCAGCAGTTGATGCCGCAGCGCGGGCGGCAGATCGACCCGAAGGCCGGTTTCGACGGCAAGTTCGGGATCGGCTTCGGCCTGCTTCAACACGACCGCAAATCCTGCGGCGGAAACCCGCGCGCCAGGATTGTTGACGAGCCTGCGGCTGACTTTCGGATAGTGGCGGGCCAACAGCGCGTCGGTCACAACTTCCTGCAGCCACCAGCGGCCCGCGACGGCAAGCAGATGCGGCTCGCTCTTTGTTTGCGCGACTTCGATGAGATCCGCATTGGTGAGGCGGGCCGATTCGGTCAAAACCGGTCCGGCAATCGCGATCTCGTCGTTTTGGGCCAGCAGCCGCACCACGGCCGGCGGCGCTTTTGAAACAGACGCGAGCTGAGTACTCATTTCGGCGAGCGCCACGCGGACGCTGACTTCGGCAATCGCCCGAAGCTCGATGGTCTTGATGAGGCGCTCGAGCACGTCGCCGAACAGCTCGATTTGCTCTCCGTTGCAGGTGTCGGCGGACAACAGAAAGAGATCCGTCACGCGTTTGATCGTTTCGAGATGTTTTTCCGCTGAACCGGCGTTGATGGCCGCTTCGACTTCGTCGGCGATAGATCGGTTTGGGTCTAGCATCGCTCGTCCTGAGCGTTTCAACGGGGCCTGTTCTGGCCGGCGGCAAATCCTATTGGCAACTACTGAAGGTTCGGTAAAGCGGCGGGCCTCGCCCTGCGCTAAAGGATCGGCCGCCACTACAGGATTGGCCTTCGCTACAGGAAGCCCCTCAGGCCTCAAGGGTCTCCTTGAGTGAAGTCTCCTTGAGTGAAGTCTCCTTGAGTGAAGTCTCCTTGAGCGAATGCCGCGCCAGCGATGCGCCAAATCCGGCAGGCATTTCCTGGATCGCTGGCGGCCTTGGCACCGCGCCCTGTTTTAGCCAGCGGTCGGCGGCGGCGCGGCCGCTCCGGTGCAGCATCTCGATAAAGTTGCGCCCGAGGTCGACCGGGCTGCGCTGCGCAAGGCCGTCGATCTCGTCTTCCGCCGCGATCCGGGATACCCGCAAAGGCGTCGCTGCGACGTCACGCTGTAGCTCAAGCGCGGCGATTTCGGCATTGAGGGTCGAATTGGCCGTGATCTGATCGAGGCGGCGGTCGATCGCGGCCATGGTCATTGGAATGTACCGGTCGCGCGCCGGCGTGATTTGGACGACCAGCAAATCGGTCGCATTCGATTCATGCACCAGCCTGACGACCGGAGGATTGGCGGCGTAGCCGCCGTCCCAATAGGAGCAGCCCTCGATCTCGACGGCGCAGTGCACCAGCGGCGGGCAGGTCGAAGCCAGCACGACATCGGCGGTGATGTCCCGATTACGGAAGATTTGCAGCTTGCCGTCGCGAACCCGTGTCGCGGCGACCAGCAGCCTTGGGCAGTCAGGCCGCCGCAACGCGGAGAAATCGATCTCCTGCGCCAGCACCTGACGGAGCGGATCAAGGTCGAACGGATCGAACTGGCCGGACCTTAGCGCCGGACCGAACGCCACCGAGCTTCCGGCCGGGGAAAATCCGCCGACCAGCATCAGCGCCCGGAACGAAGCGTCATTCGTCATCCGGGTCCAAAATCGCTTCAGGCGCGATTGGGCGCCGCTGCGGCCGCCTTCGGCCAATCCGCATGCCAGCAAAACGGCGTTGACCGCACCGACGCTGGCGCCGCTGATGGCGTCGAGGTTGCATTCGCCTTCATCCAGCAGCCGGTCGAGCACGCCCCAGGTGAACGCGCCGAACGAGCCGCCGCCCTGCAAGGCCAGCGACAGGTTTCGCGGCGGCCAGGCGCGGGGTGCTGCGACGGTGGTGTACTGGCGATAACTGGCAGCGGAGCCCACCGCGGCAAGCCTCGCACTCAGGCCCATGCGTTTCGCGTCAGCTGCGGGCGGCGACGCGGGTTCAGGCAGCTTGGCTTCGGTTGCGATGCTCGCAGTGACAGCCGGTTGAACCGAAGGCTCGGGCCGCCTGGCCTCGGTTGCTGCTGATACAGGCGGTTGCGGTGCAATGGCCGGCGCTTTCGCTTGCACCGGAGGTGCAGCAGGGCCGGTCGACCAGATGTCGAGGGCGGAGAGCAATGCCGAAGCGCCAGTGGGAACCGGGTTAGTCATGTTGTGCGGCGCCTCTTTCGATTCAGCGGCTCATGCGCGGCCGATGGCTCATTTCCGTTTCATCTGATGCAATCACATTGCGGCTGGCCGAACATGACATGCGCCAAACCGCTTCGCCAGCGACGCTCGCATTTGCGAACAGGATATGCAGAGCTTTCCACATCGACTGCATCGAAGGTGTCACTGTATCGAAGATGTCACGCGCGACGCCGCGAGGCGCCAGTTGCCCACGCCAACGTAGGAACCTAAGCTGATTCGCGCGCGCACCCTTGAGGATTTTCGCATGATCGCACCGCTCGACCCCGTGATCGCCGAGATCATTCCACTGCTGCCGCTGCGCGATCCGGAGGTCATGACTCCGCAAAGCGCCCGCGAGGCGCTGCTTTCGCTCGCCGCATCGCGTGCCCACGTGCCTCCGCCGGGCGTTGCTATCGTGGAAAATACGGAGGTGAAGGGGGCGGCCGGTCCGCTTCCCGCGCGCCTCTATCGCGTTTCCCGCGAAAGATCGCCGACGGTCGTATTCTTCCACGGCGGCGGCTGGGTCGCCGGCGATCTCGATACCCATGACCGGCAGGCGCGCTGGCTCGCGATCGAGACCGGCGCGGCCGTTGTCTCGGTCGATTACCGCCGTCCGCCCGAGACGCGCTTTCCCGGCGCGTTCGAGGACGCCTTTGCCGCCGTGCGCGACGCTATCGAGCGCATCGGCGAGTTCGGCGGCGATCCTCGTCGCGTCGGCGTCGCCGGGGACAGTGCCGGCGGCAATCTGGCGGCTTGCACGGCGATCGCCTGCCGCGATGCCGGTATCGGGCTCGCCGGTCAATTGCTGGTTTATCCTGTCACAGACGCTTTCGGAAATTACGCCGACGTCAACGAGAACGCGCGCTATCCCTCGCGCGCCGAGAATGCCGAAGGTTATTTCCTGTCGCGCGCGGTGATGGCGTGGTTTTGCTGCCATTACCTGGCAGAAGCCAAGGACGGCGCTGATTGGCGGGTCTCGCCGTTGCGCGCCAACAGCCATGCCGGGCTTGCGCCTGCGATCATCGCTACCGCGTGGTTCGACCCCTTGCGTGACGAGGGCACGGCCTATGCGGCGCTGCTGACGGAGGCCGGTGTCCCGGTCAGGCATTATCAGGGCGCGGGCCTGATCCACGGTTATTTCGGCCTCGGCGAAGCGTCCGAAGTCGCGCGGGCCGAGGCGCAACGAGCGCGGGCGGATTTTAGGGTCCTGCTGGAGCGTGGCGTGTAGGGCATGGCTTTGAGACGAGTTGGCTCGGATCACCTCGCCCCGCTTGCGGGGAGAGGTCGGATTGCGACGAGCGATGCGAAGCATCGTCCGAAGCAATCCGGGTGAGGGGGACTCACCGCGGACACACTTCGTCACCAGAATTTGCGGAAGCAGCCCCTCACCCCAACCCTCTCCCCGTAAGAACGGGGCGAGGGAGAAGCAGCCGCTGTGGCTCAACCCAAACTCATCACGCTCCAGCGGAGTGGATTTGACATTCGCTATGCGCGCCCGCGGCAAGGAGTTGCGCAATTCATCCTGCCTTGCGCGCGTGGTGGCTGTGGAGTTGCGACGACAACAGCCGCCGCCACTCGTTGAACTCGCGGCTGGCGATATCGCGCGGCCGTGGCAAATCGATCAGGTATTCGTTGTCGATCCGCCCGGGTCCCGGCGACATCACCACGACGCGATCCCCTAGGAAGATCGCTTCCTCGATCGAATGGGTGACAAAGAGAACGGTGAGGCCGGTGCGCGACCAGATCTCGACCAATTCGTCCTGCAGCCGCTCGCGCGTCATGGCGTCGAGCGCGCCGAACGGCTCGTCCATCAGCACCACCTCGGCATCATTGGCCAGCACGCGCGCGATGGCGACGCGCTGCTTCATGCCGCCGGACAATTGGTGCGGGTAGACGTCGGCGAAGTCTTGCAGGCCGACCAGCTCGATGAAGCGATCGACCGTTTCGCGAATTTCTACCCTGGCGCGGCCGCGCGATTTCGGCCCGAAGCCGATATTGTCGCGGACGTTGAGCCAGGGAAACAGGCCGTAATCCTGAAACACCATGCCACGGCTTGGTCCCGGCCCCGCGATCGGCACGCCCCACATCAGATTGTCGCCGGATGTCGTGCTCTCGAAACCGGCGGCAAGCCGCAACAGCGTGGACTTGCCGCAGCCGGAGGCGCCGATCAGGCAGATGAACTCGCCTTTTTTCACGCGCAGATTGGCGCCGCGCAGCGCCTCGATCGCGCGGCCGCCCTGCGCATAGGTCTTGCCGACGTTCTTCATTTCCAGAATTGGAATCGCGGCTTCAGCCATGCGACGGACTCCAGGCGAGTAGCCGCCGCCCGATCAGCATCACCAATTGGTCGGACAGGAAACCGAAGATGCCGATCACGATCATGCCTGAAATCACGATCTCGGTGCGCGAGAGCTGGCGCGCTTCCATGATGATGGCCCCTAACCCCGTCTGCACGCCGGTCATCTCGCCGACCACGATCACGACCCAGGCAAAGCCGAGGCTCAGCCGCATGCCGGTGAAGATCGACGGCAGTGCTGCCGGCAGCACCACGCGAAAGAATTGCGCGGTGCCGGTGCAGCCGAGCATGGAAGCCGCCTCGAACAATCGCGGCTCGACCGAGCGCACGCCGAAAATCGTGTTCACCAGGATCGGATAGAACGCCCCCAGGAACACCAGGAAGAAGGCCGAGCGCGGGCCCAACCCGAAGATGATCATCGCGAGCGGCAGCCAGGCGGTGACCGGAACGGGGCGCAGAATCTGGATGGTCGGATCGACCAGTTGCCGCACCAGCGGCACGCGCCCGATCAGCATGCCGAGCGGCAGCGCCGCGGCAAGCGCCAGCACAAAGCCGCCATAGACGCGGGCAATCGAGGCCAGCAAATGGATGTGCAGGGTCTTGCTATAGGCATCGTCGTTGATGCCGCCGAAGGCGAGATCCCGCAATTCAAGCCAGACGTCATAGGGCGGCGGGATCAGGCTCGCCGGCCGGTTCACGGTGGCAAAATGCCAGATCGCAAGCAGCGCCAGCGGAAACGCTATCGCCAGCAGTAACGGCCTGAGCCGCGGCCATCCACCTTCGCTAAAGCTTCTGCGGACGGACATGCCCGCCGGAGCCTTTGACGTATTCGTGTCAACGTGCGCGCCCGGATCACCTCGCCCCGCTTGCGGGGAGAGGTCGGATCGCTCTCGGCGATCCGGGTGAGGGGGACTCTCAACGAGCACAGTTTGTGGAGAGTCCCCCTCACCCCAACCCTCTCCCCGCAAGCGGGGAGAGGGAGAAGTGGCCGGCTGCGCCTTCAAGCTGAACTCATCGCGCATCGAGCGAACTCTCGCGCGCGGCGGTCTCGTGTTCGGTATCGGAGGCAAGCGTGGTCACGTCAGGTCGGCTTCACCGCATCGACAAAACTGGTGTCGATGAAGGTTGCAAAATCAGGCTCGCGCTTGATCTGCTTCAAGGCCAGCATGTGCTCGGCGTAGATTTTGGATTCCTCGATCTCCTTCGGCCCCAATCGCCAGGTCAATTCGACATTGGGCACGGAGGCTTCGATCGCTTCCCTTTTCTGGCCGAGCTTGCTCGAGGCCATCGTGACTAGCGCGTCCTTGTTGGTCTGTGCGTAATCCGTGGCGCGCTGGTGGATGCCGATCATCACCCGCACCAGCTCCGGCTTCTCGGCGATCAAATCGCGATGGGTGCCGAACACCATGTTGAGCGATCCCATCGCGGTCGAATAGGGATATTCCACGAGTTGGCCGACGCCTGAGGACAGCGACACGCCGGGGCCGGGCTCGGCGCCGACATAGGCATCAATGTCGCCGCGCGCGAGCGAAATATGCATCTCGGAGAACGAGACGCGGACCGGCTCGACATCCTTGATGGTCATGCCTTCCATCCGAAGCCGCTCCAGGAAGAACACCTCCTGCGTGGTGCCGGGAAACACCGCGACGCGTTTTCCTTTGAGATCCTTGATGGTGGCGATGCCGGAATCTTTCTTGGCGATGATGGCCATGCCGCGGTTGCAGGTCGACGCGATCACCACGACCGGCTCGCCGGCGGCGGCGCCGAGCAGCGCCGCGGCGATGCCGAACGCGCCGAAATCGACCGACTTGGTGACGACCGCATTCTTGCATTCGGTCGGCGTCTCGAACGGCAGCACTTCGACCTTGTAGCCTTCAGGCACGAACGCCGCGTAGAAATAGGGCGCGATCGAATGGATCAATTTCAGCGCACCGGCGCGGATCACGATCGGCTCGCCGGCGGCGCGCGCGATTGTGGGCGCAGCGATCAGCCCCGCGCCAAGGCCTGCAACGAATTCACGACGGCGGATGGTTCTGATCATGGACGGCTCGCTCCTGTTGGGCTCGCCTGGAAAAGAAGCAACAAACATGCCGTTTTGATGGGTTTTCGGCGCAGGCCGATCACATTCACTCGTCATACCCGCCACCGGGTCTCGCCGTCGGCGAGCCCGATGACAGGCTCCAGCGGGTATCCAGTACGCCGCGGCCTCTCGACTCCATCGCTGGCGCTCCCGGAATACTGGATCGTCCGGTCGAGCCGGACGATGACAAGTGCGTAGGGTGGGCCAAGCGTAAGCGTCGTTTTCAGGCCACAGCTTTGAGGTCTTGACGCCGATAGGCCCACGGAAGCAGCTGGTCGATCTCGCTGTTCGGATGGCCGTTGACGATCCTGGTGAGGACATCAGTCATGTAGGCGAGCGGATCGACTTCGTTC
>VAZV01000054.1 GCA_005884765.1 Alphaproteobacteria bacterium | reverse complement strand
GTCGCAGGACGGCATCTTGAGCACCTGATTGGGCACCGCACTATCGATGCCGATGCGCACCTCGCGGATCGCGCAGCGATACGACATCAGGTGCGTGTAATAGACGAGCAATCCGTTGAACTCGCGAAACGACAGCCAGCTCGTCGCGGTCATGTCCAGGATCTTGCGCTGATCGTGGATCAGCGCCGCTTCCGGATCGAACCTGATCGGAAACGGTCCCTGCATTTCGCCCGACGCGTCGACATAGCGAATCTGGATGGTCGCCGCCGGCGCATCGCCGGCAAGCTCGATCGCCGGGTTTGGCATGCGCTTGCGGGTGCGCGGATCGAGCGTGTCGAGAAAGCCGGTCTCGCGGAATTCGCCGTTATCGCCCATGCGCCAGGAAATCCCGAGCGCCGGGTCCACAATCGAGAACACCACGGTCCAGCCGCCATTGTGGCGCGAGAACATCGCGATCGGCGCATTGATGGAATCATTTGGAGGGGCCGTGCGTGGCACCGACACCGGCGGCAGTGCCGCCAGTTTCTGCGGCGGTTCGGCGGGCTTCGTTTCCTTTGTCGTTTCCTTTGTCGTTTCCTTGGCCGCGCCGTTCAAGAAAACATTGTCGACCATCTGGTCGGAATAGGCCGGGATCTGCTTGTGGCCGATGGTCTCGGCCATCTCGCTGACCAGGCGACGGGTGTGCTGGGCGACTTCGACGAGATTCTCTCCGGGTTGCAGCAATTCCTTGGCGAAGGTGCGCGTGAACACGGAATTGGGGCTGGCATCGTCGCTCGACAGCCGGTCGAGCGCGGTCTGCTTGTAGCCGGCCGAAAACACCGAGGACACCCCTTCCGGCAATTGCGCCATCGGCGCCAGTCCCCCGCCGCCGCCAACCGCGCGCGTGCCCGAGCGCTCGAACGGATTGTTGCGGCAGGCGTCGAATACCAGGATCGATGTGCGCACCTTCTTGTTCTGCAGCCGCTCGACGATACGGTCGGCAAGGACCGAGGCGTCGCGCACCAGTTCTTCCTGGCCTTCGGTCGCCGCCGGCACATCGGTTGGCAACAGATAGTTCTGCCCGGCGATTTCAAAGCCGTGGCCCGCATAGAAAAAGAATGCGGTGTCGCCGGCTTCGACCGCGTTGTCGAAGGCGAGCAGCGTCTGGCTGAATTGCTGCCGGGTCTGGTTTTCCGCGACCATGACGCTAAAACCCAGTTGCTTCAGGGTATCGCCCATGGTGCGGGCGTCGTTGACCGCCTTTTGCAGTTTCGGGACGTTCTTGTAGTCGTTATTGCCGATCACCAGCGCAACGCGTTTTTCGGCATGCGCAGGTGCTGCGAGCATCATCAATGCCGCGATCCACCCCCATGCGATCGCGCCCCGGGACGCCAACCTGGTCTTCATCCAAATCCCCCACCCTGCACGATCGAATCGCCCGCGGCGCTTATGCATAGTCGATATAGCTGCGCCGCCGGTTCAGCGTCATGACGACGACAGAGACCCCGCCGCCTCGGCGTATCGAGACACGCTTTGGCCGAACATGCCGGTTCCTGCAGGGTTGTGTGGCATTGATGCAGAAACGTTAAGCTTTTTCAACGCTTCCCGGGCCGTCTCCATTGACTTCTGCTATTTCGACCCTATGTTCCCGTGCAACGCGGCCTTGGATCGAAACGCGATTCCCTAAGGTTTGCCGCTCGTCAGCGTCAGTCAGAGCCCCAGAGCTTCATAAAGCACGCCGTTTCGGGGCCAACGCGACAGCCTTTTTACCCTCGATTCCGAACGGCGGTGTCGACTAGAGGCTCAATGTCTTTTTCTCATCTCGGTTTGTCCGACAAGGTGCTCGCCGCGGTCGCGGCCACCGGTTACACCACCCCTACCCCCATTCAGGAACAGGCGATCCCCCACGTTTTGGCCCGCAGGGACGTTCTCGGCATCGCCCAGACCGGCACCGGCAAGACCGCTGCCTTTGTTCTGCCGATGCTCACCTTGCTGGAAAAGGGCCGCGCCCGCGCCCGAATGCCGCGCACCCTGATCCTGGAGCCGACGCGCGAGCTCGCGGCGCAGGTCAAGGAGAGTTTCGACAAATATGGCGCCGGCCAGAAACTCAACGTCGCGCTTCTGATCGGCGGCGTATCGTTTGGCGATCAGGACTCCAAATTGACGCGCGGCGTCGACGTTCTGATTGCAACACCCGGCCGGCTGCTCGACCATACCGAACGCGGCGGCCTCCTCCTCACCGGCGTCGAATTGCTGGTCATCGACGAAGCCGACCGCATGCTGGATATGGGCTTCATCCCCGATATCGAGCGTATCTGCAAATTGGTCCCCTTCACCCGCCAGACGCTGTTCTTCACCGCGACGATGCCGCCGGAAATCGCGCGTATCACCGAAACCTTCCTGCATAATCCCCAGAAGATCGAAGTCTCCAGGCCCGCGACCACAGCTACGGGCGTGGCGCAGTTCCAGGTCAGCGTCGGCCGCGAACCGCACGACAAGCGCGAGACGCTGCGCCGCCTATTGCGCGACGCCAAGGACCTCAAGAACGCGATCATCTTCTGCAACCGCAAACGCGAAGTGGCGTTGTTGCACAAATCGCTGCAGAAGCACGGCTTTGCTGTCGGCGCGCTGCATGGCGACATGGACCAGTCGGCCCGCACCGCCGCACTCGATCAATTCCGCAAGGGCGACATTCCGCTGTTGGTGGCTTCCGATGTCGCCGCGCGAGGTTTGGACATTCCCACCACCAGTCATGTCTTCAATTTCGACGTGCCGCATCATGCCGACGATTACGTTCATCGGATCGGCCGCACCGGCCGTGCCGGGCGCGCCGGCACCGCGATCTCGATCGTCACCCCGCTCGATCACAAATCGATGGCCGCGATCGAAAAGCTGATCGGTCAAAGCATTCCCCCTGTTGAGGGTCACATCGCAGCCCGCGCGGCCGCATCCGACGACACCGATCAGCCACGACGCGAGCACCGCTCCCGCCAAGGCTCAAGAGAGGGCTCGCGCGAAGGCTCACGAGAGGGTTCGCGCGGCGGCCGCAAGCCGCGCCGCGAACGCGAACCGCGCCATGCCAAGGGCGGCCATCACGCCAAGGATAGCGATCATAACGGCTCGGCATCGCAAGCGCCGGCCGCGATGCCGCCGTCGATCGGCCGTGCCGAACCGCAGCGGCCTCACCGCGAGACCGAAGGCGAGCCGGCCGATCATTCGCACCTGCCGGCATTCCTGTTGCGGCCGGTTCGCGCCCGCGTCTAAACCATATTCGGCTGCAGCCAAATACCGGCAAACGCGAAGAAAGCCCGTCAACAGAGGCACTTGCACGAGAGTTGCGAGTTCCATGTTTACCGCTCCTTCATCCTCCTCCGTTAGCTTGACCGCTATAAATTTAGTTATTGCTGCTGGGCGGGCGGCTTGTGTCCCGCATGGGGACATTATCCGTGGTCAAGGTGCTCGACGAACACGAACGCACAATGGCGTTTGCCGAGGTCGCGCTCGGCCAGATCAGATCGCTCCGGCAGACCGCTATCCCCCGCAACTATGAAATCTGGTACGTCTACGCCACCGGATATAACGCACCGCTCAACAAGATCATCAACGAGACGCTGGCGCGCAACGGCAGGCTCACCGAGGCCGATCTCGAGCAGATCTACGAGACCTACCTTTCGCATCTGAAGACCACCGACCGCATCGACAAGGTCGGCGCCCGCGTGATCGGCGAAATCGACGACGTGATGCGCCTGATCAATGATGCATTGGGAATGTCGGCAAGCTACGAGGCGAGCCTAAGCGGCGCCAGCCAGGAGCTGTCGGGCGCCAAGAATAGCGAGCAGGTCAAAGCGATCGTCGACCAGCTCGTCAAATCCACCCGCGACATGCGCAATATCAACAAGGCGCTCGAAGAGCGGCTGACGCTGTCGAAATCCGAAATCAGCAATCTGCAGCAAAGCCTCGACGCGATTCGGGCGGAAAGCCTGACCGATCCGCTCACCGGTCTCGGCAATCGCAAATATTTCGACCGCATGATCGAAATGGCGGTGCAGGGCGCGCTCGAGAGCGGCGAGCCGCTGTCGCTATTGATGTTCGACATCGATCATTTCAAATCATTCAACGACAGCTACGGCCATCTCACCGGCGACCAGGTGCTGCGCCTGGTCGGCATGTCCTTGAAGCAGACCATCAAGGGCCAGGACATCACCGCCCGTTATGGCGGCGAGGAATTTGCGGTCGTGCTGCCCAACACCGCGCTGCGCCAGGCACTGACGGTGGCCGATCACATCCGCCGCGCCGTGATGGCCAAGGAATTGAAGAAGAAATCCACCGGCGAGATTCTCGGCCGTGTCACCATCTCCGTTGGCGTGTCCGTGCTCAAACCGGACGACGATACCGACAGCCTGATCGAACGCGCCGATGTCTGCCTCTATGCCGCCAAGCGTAATGGCCGCAACCGCGTCATCTGCGAAGTCGATCCTGAATACGCCGCCGAGACCCAGAGCCAGGTGGCTTAACGAAGCGTAGCGTGGGCAAAGGCGCGCCTGCGCCGTGCCCACCATCTTTCCGGTTCGTCATCTTGAATGGTGGGCACGCTTCGCTTTGCCCACCCTACGCTTCTTCTTCACCGCCAGCTTCGCAGCCACTTTCTTCGCTGCCTTCCGCTTCTTCGGCCGCTTCCTGAGCGCTGCACGCTGCGCCGCCGCCAGGGCCGCCCTCGCCCATCCGCTCAATTCTACCGGATCGTCGAATAGCCGCGCCGGCAGCTGCCAGTACGAGTTCACCGTAACGGTCCTGGCCCTCGTCTGGTACTGAAACGGTTTTGAGCCTTCGGCTTCAAACTGTGGGATGGTTTCTTCGTCGGCCCGGAAATACAGGCCAGCTCGCAGCGCCAGCGCGAAATTGGTTCCGTCCGCGGAAATGCCGAAACCGGAAAACATCCGGCGGATTGTGACCGGCCCGAAATCCGAGAACAGATCGATCAGGAAATCGCGGTCCATGGCAACGCCGCGGCGGTCAGACCTTCGCAGGCGTGAGCTGCACGGATTCGCCGCAACCGCAGGCTGAGACCTGATTGGGATTGTTGAAGATGAACTGGGCCTGCATCTTGTCGGCCTTGTAGTCCATCTCGGTGCCGAGCAGGAACAGCACGGCCTTGGGATCGACCAGGATCTTGACGCCCTTGTCCTCGACCACTTCGTCGGTGGGGCGCACCTCATGGGCATATTCGACCGTATAGGATTGACCGGCGCAGCCGCCATTCTTGACGCCGACGCGGAGGCCGACGATTGCAGAATCGGCGCGCGTGGTCAGCTCGGTAATGCGCAGCGCGGCGGCGTCCGTCAGCCGCATGACCTGCGGACGGGGCCGCGGCTTCGGCTTGGATGCAGGCGTTGGTGATGCTGATGTCATATCTGCCATCTATTCATTCCTCGCGGGCACATCAATGTCCCCATTCACCACATGTTGAGGACGAGGCGCGCCTCATCGCTCATCCGATCCGGCGACCACGCGGGTTCCCATACCAAATTGACATTCACGACACCGACGCCGGGAACGCTGGCAATCGCATTCTCCACCATCGTCGGCAATTCGCCGGCGGCTGGACAATTCGGCGTGGTCAATGTCATCACGACGTCGACGCCGCGGTCATCCCGGAGATCGACCTTGTAAATCAGGCCGAGCTCGTAGATATCAGCCGGAATCTCCGGATCGAACACAGTCTTTAGCGCCGCCACGATGTCACCCGTCAGCCGCTCGGTCTCTTCCGGCGGCAGTGCCGAATTGGTTTGCATATTGCTGGTTTTGATTTCGGCAGTGTCGGTCATGCGAACAATTCCCGCGCCTTGATCAGCGCCTGTGCCAGATGGTCGACTTCTTCCTTCGTATTATACATTCCAAACGAGGCGCGGCAGGTGGCCGTGACGTTGAACCGGTCTAAAAGCGGCATCACGCAGTGGGTGCCGGCGCGTACCGCAATGCCCTGGCGATCGATCACGGTTGAGACATCGTGGGGGTGGGCGCCCTTCATCTCGAACGAGATCACCGGTCCCTTGACTTTCGCGGTGCCGATCAGGCGCAGCGAGTTGATCTCGCGCAACCTCTCCTGGGCATAGCTCAGAAGGCCATGCTCGTGCGCGGCGATGCGCTCCTTGCCGATCGAATTGACATAGTCGATCGCGGCCCCGAGTCCCACCGCCTCCACGATCGCCGGCGTGCCGGCCTCGAACTTGTGCGGAGGATCGCCATAGGTAATCCAGTCCCTTGCGACCTCGCGGATCATCTCGCCGCCGCCATTGTAGGGGCGCATCGCGACGAGATGCTCGTGCTTGGCATAGAGCGCGCCGATGCCGCTCGGGCCGTAGAGCTTGTGACCGGTGAACGCGTAGAAATCGCAGTCGATGTCCTGCACGTCGACGGCGAGATGGACCGCGGCCTGACTGCCGTCGATCAACACCGGAATGCCGCGCCCATGCGCGATTTTCACAACCTCCTTGACCGGCACGACGGTACCGAGCGCATTCGACATCTGCGTGATCGCGACCAGTTTGGTGCGCGGCGTCAGCGCCTTTTCAAATTCGTCGATCAGGAAGTTGCCCTCGTCATCGACATCGACCCATTTGATGACCGCGCCGTGGCGTTCCCTGAGGAAATGCCAGGGCACGATGTTGGAATGATGCTCCATGATCGAGAGCACGATCTCGTCGCCGGATTTAATGTTCGGCTCGCCCCAGGACGATGCCACGAGGTTGATCGCCTCGGTGGCGTTGCGGGTGAAGACGATCTCTTCGTTGCGCCGGGCATTGAGGAATTTCGCGACCTTGGCGCGGCCGCCCTCATAGGCTTCGGTCGCGGCATTGGCGAGGTAATGCAGCCCGCGATGCACATTGGCGTATTCGGATCTGTAGGCTTCGTTCATGCGCTCGAGTACCGCATTGGGCTTCTGCGCCGAGGCGGCGTTGTCGAGATAGACCAGCGGCTTGCCGTAGATCTTCAACGCCAGCGCCGGAAAATCCTCGCGCACACGGGCAACGTCGTAGGAGCCGTTGGCGACTGCCGGATGCATACTCATGTCCGCGCCTCCAGCCAACGCAGCGCGGTCGAGACCGCGAGATCGCGCAAGGTATCGTTGGCAATGGACTCGATCGCCTCGCCGACGAACGCCTGAATCAGCAGCGCCTGCGCCTCCTTTTCGGACAGGCCGCGCGCGCGCAGATAGAACAGCAGGCTGTCGTCAAGCGCGCCGGTCGTGGCGCCATGCCCGCAGGTGACGTCGTCGGCAAAAATTTCCAGTTCCGGCTTGTTGTCGGCTTCGGCCTCGTCGGACAGCAAGAGCGCCCGCGTCATCATCTTGGCGTCGGTCTTCTGCGCGTCGGGGCGCACGATGATGCGGCCCTGAAACACCGAATGGGCGCGATCGTCGACGACCGCGCGGAAGACTTCCCGGCTCGCGCAGTTCGGCACCGCATGGTCCAGCAGGAGCGTCGTGTCGGCATGCTGGCGGCCATTGAGCAGATTGACGCCGTTGGTCTCGACCCGCGATCCTTCGCCGGCACAGGCAATCGTCGCCTGATAGCGGCTGACGCTCGCGCCCGAGGTCATGTTGAAAAAGTTGAAGTGCGCGTGAGCGCCCAATGTCACCATGGCGGAAGCGATGTTGAAGGCGTCGCGACCATCCTCGATCAAGCGTACATGGTCGAGCCGCGAACCATCGCCGATGGAGACGATCAGCGAGTCGTGGACCTGGTAGGCCTTCACGCCATCGGCCGCGACAAAGCTTTCCACCAGCGTCACGCCGGCGTTGTTGCCGAGCCGCAGCAGCGAGCGCGTGAACATCGCCGCCGGCGTAGCAGTGCTGGCGATATGCAGCACATGCAGCGGTTCCTTCAACACGGCGCCGTCGGCGATCTCGATCACCACGCCGTCGGTTGCCATTGCGCTGTTGAGCGCCACCATGGCATCGGAATTCTCTGGCGTGAACAATTGCGCCTGAATTGCGCTGTCGGCGCCTTCCAGCACCCCTTGCAGCGTGCGAATACGAAGGCCGTGGTCGAGGCCGTCGGTTTGCGACAGGTTCGGCGCGAACACGCCATCGACCAGCACCAACCGGCGCATACCGTCGATGGTATGCGGCCTGACGGCCTCGCCCGCGCGCTCGAGCGTCGCCGGGTCCGGTTCAGCCGCAAGCGAAAACGCCTCGCGCATCAGTGCGCGTAAGTCGGTGTATTTCCATTCCTCGATCCGCCGATGCGGCAGGCCCAGGCGCTCGTAGGCCTCGAAGGCCTGGCGCCTGCGATCCGCCACTTGGCCGGTGCCCGGCAGGCGGCCTCGCGCCACGGCGAAGGCATCGCTGAGCGCGCGTCCCGTTTCGGTTTTTGCCACAACAACGTTCATCACAAGATCCGTCCGGCGTCAGGCCGCGTCCTCAAACTGGGTGTAGCCGGAAGCCTCGAGCTCCAGCGCCAATTCCTTGCCACCGCTTTTGACGACGCGGCCTTTCGACATCACGTGCACAAAATCAGGCACGACATAGTTTAGCAGCCGCTGATAGTGCGTGATCACGACCATCGCGCGATCGGGCGAGCGTAGCGCGTTGACGCCGTCGGCCGCCACCCGCAGCGCGTCGATGTCGAGCCCGGAATCCATCTCGTCGAGGATGCACAGGCTCGGCTCGAACAGCGCCATCTGCAAAATCTCGTTGCGCTTCTTCTCGCCGCCGGAGAAACCGACATTGACGCCGCGCTTGAGCATGTCCCGCGGAACGTTCAGACGGTCCGCGACTTCGTACGCCTTTTTCAGAAAGGCCGGCGTCAAGAGCTCGCTCTCACCGCGCGCCTTGCGCTGGGCGTTCAGCGCGGTACGCAGGAAGGTCATCGTCGCGACCCCCGGGATCTCCACCGGATACTGGAACGCCAGGAACACGCCCTTGGCGGCGCGCTCGTCGGGGTCCATTTCCAAAAGGTCTTCGCCATTGAACAGGATCTCGCCGCCGGTCACTTCGTAGTCCGGCTTGCCCGCGATTACATGGGAAAGCGTCGACTTGCCGGACCCATTCGGGCCCATAATGGCATGGACCTCGCCCTTGTTCACGGTGAGCGAAAGCCCGTGGAGTATTTCGTTATCCTCGACGCGGACCGTCAGATCTTTGACTTCAAGTAATGGCATTCTTGATCTTTCCCAAAATGTCATGAGGTGCTCGAGGCGCAATTCGAAGGATTTTTTATCCGACCGAGCCCTCAAGGCTGATCGAGATCAGCTTCTGCGCCTCGACCGCGAATTCCATCGGCAGTTGCTGCAGCACGTCCTTGACGAAACCATTGACGACGAGGCCGACGGCTTCTTCCTGCGATAGTCCGCGCTGGGTGCAGTAGAACAGCACGTCCTCGGAAATCTTCGAGGTGGTGGCTTCGTGCTCGAACAGCGCGGAGGAATTCTTGGCTTCCACATAGGGCACGGTGTGCGCACCGCATTTGTCGCCGATCAAGAGTGAGTCGCAGGCGGTAAAATTGCGCGCCCCGGTCGCCTTGCGGTGCGCGGTGACGAGGCCACGATAGGTGTTCTGCGAACGCCCCGCCGCGATGCCCTTGGAGATGATGCGACTGGTCGTGTTCTTGCCCAGGTGCAGCATCTTGGTGCCGGAATCGACTTGCTGGAACCCGTTCGAAATCGCGATCGAATAAAATTCACCACGGGAATTATCGCCGCGCAGGATGCAGCTCGGATATTTCCAGGTGATCGCCGATCCCGTCTCGACCTGGGTCCAGGAGATCTTCGAATTTTTCCCGCGGCAGTCGCCGCGCTTGGTGACGAAATTGTAGATGCCGCCGAGCCCTTCCGAATTGCCGGGATACCAGTTCTGCACCGTCGAGTATTTGATCTCGGCATCGTCAAGCGCGACCAGCTCGACGACGGCTGCGTGCAACTGGTTCTCGTCGCGCTGCGGCGCGGTGCAGCCTTCGAGATAGCTGACATATGAGCCCTTGTCGGCGATGATCAGCGTGCGCTCGAACTGCCCGGTGTTGCGTTCGTTGATGCGAAAGTAAGTCGACAGCTCCATTGGGCAGCGCACGCCCGGCGGCACATAGACGAACGAGCCGTCGGAGAACACCGCCGAGTTCAGCGTCGCGAAGAAGTTGTCCGAGGTCGGCACCACGCTGCCGAGATATTTCTTCACAAGCTCGGGATGCTCGCGGATCGCCTCCGAGATCGGCATGAAGATCACGCCGGCCTTCTTCAGCTCTTCCTTGAAGGTGGTGGCGACCGAAACCGAATCGAACACGGCGTCGACAGCGATGCGGCGCTCCACCGGCGCGTCCTCGCCATCCTTGCGCACCACGCCTTCCAGCACCTCCACCTCGCGCAGCGGAATGCCGAGCTTCTCATAGGTCTTGAGGATTTCCGGATCGATCTCGTCGAGCGAGGTGACCTGCTTTTTCGGCTTCGGCGCCGAGTAATAATAGAGATCCTGGTAGTCGATCTTGGGGTAGTTGACGCGCGCCCATTTCGGCTCGGTCATGGTCAGCCAGCGGCGATAGGCCTCCAGCCGCCACTCCAGCATCCAGGCCGGCTCGCTCTTTTTCGCGGAAATGAAGGCGACGGTGTCTTCCGACAGGCCCTTTGGAGCCTTGTCGGATTCGATCAGCGTCTCAAACCCATATCGATATTGATCGACGTCGATCCGCCTGACGCGTTCGACCGTCTCTTGTACGGCTGGCATTCTATCCTCCGCTCGCGGTTTCAAGGACCGCGGTGGATCAGTTCCAAAAGTCTAGTACGTATGTTTCCGACGAAACATGCTTAGAACCGTTCAAGCAGTGTTTCGTTGCTCCCTTTAAGTAGGGTATTGGCGAGCTTTCGCCAAGCCTTAAGGCAACGATCAATGTCCGCTTCCTGCGTGGACCAGCCCAGACTGAGCCGCACCGCTCCTTGAGCAAGTTTGGGGCCAAATCCCATGGCTTCCAGCACGTGGGAAGGCTGGACCCTGCCGGAAGAGCAGGCGGAACCCGAGGAAACCGCGATTCCCTCGAGATCAAGGCCGATTACGGCAGTCTCGGCGTTGAGGCCGGGAACAGTGAACAGGGTCGTGTTGGGTAGGCGCGGCACGTCGGCCGAGAATATCAGGATATCGGGGGTCTGCCGCAGGCCATTTTCGAGCCGATTCCGTAAGGCTTCGAGCCTGACGGCATCGCTCCCCTGCGTCTCCAGCGCCGCTTTCACGGCGGCCCCGAAGCCTGCGATCCCCGCCAGGTTCTCGGTGCCCGCACGGCGTCCCAATTCCTGACCGCCGCCGCGCAACAGCGGCTCCGGCGCTATAAGGCCGTCACCTAAAACCAGCGCCCCAATGCCCTTGGGACCGCCGACCTTGTGCGCCGAAAGGGTGACCATATCGGCACCCATTGAACTGATATCTAAAGGCATTTTTCCAAGCGCCTGGACCGCGTCGACGTGCAGCAAAGAGCCCCCCGCATGAACGATCTCAGAGGCTTCCGTAATCGGCTGCAACGCTCCGGTCTCATTGTTCGCCGCCATGACGGACACCAGCGCCGGAGGGCCGGTTGAAAGCGCCTCACGCAGAAGGTCGAGATCCAGAACCCCCGAGCTTGTAACGCCGATAGTGGTCATCGCCCCGTCTGCAAATCGACCACCCGCGAGCACGGAGGCGTGTTCGATCGCCGACGCCAACAGCCTCTGGACGGGCATCCCGGCGGCCCCGCGCGATCCAGGCGTCAGCGCCAGGGCGTTGGCTTCTGTTCCCCCCGACGTGAAGACCACATTTCGGGCCGGCGCACCGACCGCAGACGCGATCACACTGCGCGCGTCCTCGACCAGGCGGCGGGCGTGACGGCCTTCCGCATGGACCGATGAGGGATTGCCGACGAGATCCCAAGCCGCCGCCATCGCCTGCCGCGCCTCGGGGCGCAGCGGCGCCGTCGCATTCCAGTCGAGATAAACCCTGTCCGGCATCGAGTATGATAATACCTTACCCATCTGCGGTAGCATGCTGCGCCCCGGCGTATCCCGCTCACGGCCTAAGCGCAATTGGCGATCCTCATGACGATCAGCAATCGCTGCCACTAACGCTTTGAACGCGTTGGGCGATGTTCAAGAAGCTTGCTTTTTGCCCCTCGCCTCATGCTAGAACGCGGCCTCAAATTCACCCAGCCGTTCGCGATCGC